>CBDUSV010000156.1:0-6939 GCA_965369885.1 uncultured bacterium | reverse complement strand
CCACCTTTTCGTCTTGTTTCCCCTTCACTGAAGGGGAATAGGCAATTCATCGATATATAACACCCAACAGAATGCCAAAAAATTGAGTAAAATACAAGTAAATATTTATGTTTCGTTAAGGATTACATTTAAGTAAGGATATTAACCAACTTACATGTGCAGAGATTCGCGGATTCCTTGCGTTTATTGTATTTAAATCCCCTGACTTTTATAGGTTTCCTTGGCCACCAGTGTGAATATAAAACATTATTTGGGCAATATTATGACGCGAATGTGACCATGACCGCATTCGTGATCATGACCGGTTAAGCGATGATGACCGGATTCGCGCGCCGTGGCCGTCCGGGCCTGGTTTTGGCCGCGAAAAAAAGTTGCGGGACCGGGTGTTGCGGGACCGGGGATCCATGGGGATCAATCCGGCGCCATGCCCTTTTCCTTGAGTTCGGCGATGGCCTCGGCGGTCTTGGCGATGCCGTCCATGCCCAGGCCCCGGAGGATATTGTTAGCCTTGGTGAACTGGATATCGCTGTAGGGCACCACTTCGATGCGGTTGCCCCAGGGGTCGCGGAAATTGAGCCGGCGGTCCAGAAGTTCGACCTCCAGTTCAGCCAGGGCCTGGCGTACCGGGTCCCGGTTGTCGACCACGAGGCCGAAATGCCGGCCCTGGTCCGGGCCTTGGGTGCGCTTTTCCCGGATCTGGATGAATTGGTCGCCCATATCGATGAAAAACTGGTCCTTTCGCCCTTCGCCCCTGAGGGGGAAGTCGAACAGTTTGCGGTAAAACGCAAGCGCGGCCTGGGCGTCGTCGACCTCGAGGGTGACGTGGTTGATGCCCATAAGGCGGGTCTTCGCGGGTTCGGTCATGTCATATGTCCTTTCTTTTCTTCGTCCTTGGGGAGAGGGGGGGCGTCATGATGGCGCCGGAAAACCGTAAAGCCGTGCCGGATTGTCGGCAAGGATGCGGTCGCGGGTGCGCACATCGGGCGCCGCGGCGGCAAGAAAGTCGAGAAGGTCACCGTCATTTGGCATCGCCACCTTGATGTTGGCATGGGGCCAGTTGCTGCCCCATATCACCCGGTCGGGCCGGGCTTCGATCAGGGCGCGGGCCAGTGGCACCATGTCGTCGTAGCCGGGGCCGGCGGATGCGGATAGCTGATAGAAGCTGTAGAGCTTGACCCAGCAGCGGTCGTCGCCGGCCATGAGGTCGAGCAGCCTGCGGAAATCAGCGCCAGAGGCGCCGGTTTCGGGTCCAGCCTGCGGTTGAGCTTGGGCCATGCGGTCGATGACGTAGGGCACCGGTAGTTTCTCAAGGCGTGGCACCAGGGCGAGCGCTTCGGCGGTGGTCCGCACATGAAGCTCAATGTGCCAACCGAGTTCGGCGCAGCGCCGGGCGAGATCCTCGAGGGGACCGAAGCCGGCTGCGCCCTTGCTCACATTGCTGAGACGCAGCCCGGTAATGCCGCCGGCTTTGAGGTGTCCGAGCTCATCATCGCTGATGTCAGGCGTCACCAGGGCAACGCCGCGTTTGCGGCCATGGCTCCTGGCGATGGCCTCGAGGGTCACCCCATTGTCGGCGTTGGCGCTGCCGGTGACGATCACC
This sequence comes from uncultured bacterium, assembly GCA_965369885.1. Classification (GTDB taxonomy): domain Bacteria; phylum Pseudomonadota; class Alphaproteobacteria; order SMXQ01; family SMXQ01; genus JAZFWG01. The sequence continues at coordinate 5,339 of CBDUSV010000156.1, read as the reverse complement.
GAGCGCTCGAGCCCCAGGGTCCCGGCCATGGCCAAATAGTCGTCCAGGGTCGAATTGGCCGCCGGCGTGTAGCCGCGCCCGGGCGCCAGGGGGTAAGTGCCGGGCAATCCATAGACATGGTGATGGCAATCACAGGCGCCGGGCGGCGCTTTGAAGCTGGGCCGCCGGGTCATCGGTTCGGGTCCCTGGCAAGTGGCGATGTCAGACAATTCGTGCATCCGCTTATGGTGTGCCACGGCTTGGGTGCTGGCAGGCGTCATCGCCAAACCGGCGCCGAAGCCATCCTAACAATTTTGCCGGCGCGGGGGAAACAAGCCCTGCCATGGGCCCCAGATCGACACCATGGCGATCACAATAAGATGATGTAAACACCTTAAAGTTGAAATGCGGAACATGTCGGATTGGCTTAATGGGGAGGGTATTGATATCCAGCCAAAATAAATTTTTGGAAAGCGTTATTCCAAGTGAAAATCCCTTGAATCTGTCATGAAAATGTAATAAACCTAGTATTGTTAAAAAAAGCTAACCAAGTGCCGAAATTATGGTTAATAAATATGCTTAATAAGATTAACCAGGCACTGGAAGATTCTAATAGGGAGTCTATTCGTGAGCCTGATCGTAGGCGAAATTGTTGCCCTTATTGTCACTCTTAGTCTGACATTCCATTTCTGTATTGTCCTCTTGCATGTGGGGCTGCTGGTAGTCGGCGATGGTTCTGAACCGCAAAACGGGCGGACCGCCTTGTTTCTGACCATGGCGCCAGGCCTATTCAAGAACCTCGGCATCGCAATGGCAATTTTCGCCTTTGCCAGCAGTTCACCCCAAGTCGCCGTGTTGGCGGTCGTGTTCATATGCGTTGGCTTGGTGTTTTCCCTGGGTAAGCCCACGACCCTGCCGCGGATCGAGAGGGCCTCGTTGTACTCGGCGATCCTCAGCCTCGGGGCCCTGAATGTGTTCTACCTGGCTATTCGTTAGAGCCTAGCCGTTAGATCCACCCGCCGATCACGATTGACCAAGCTGTGTGCCCTTGCCGGGTCCTTTGGCGCCAAGGAACTCGGTGGCGGTGATCTTATCGCCGCCTTGGGGGCGCACCCGCTTGACCAGGATGGCGCCGCCACCCGCGCCGACCACGAAGCCGTCTTCGGTGACATCGATAACCTGGCCCGGCTCGCCGCCGGACCGGTCAAGCCTGGCCACGTCGAAGATCTGAAAGGTGGCGCCGTCGAAGCTGGTCCAGGCCCCGGGCTGGGGGTTGGCGCCGCGGATCAGGTTGTGGACCTCATTAACGTCTCGTTGCCAGTCGATCTCGACATCGTCCCTGGTGCACCAGCTTTCATAGGTGGCCTGGGATTCGTCCTGGGCGATCCTGGGGGCCTTGCCGGCCTTAACCAGATCGACGCTTTCAATCATGGCCTCGACGCCGAGGGGGAACATTTTTTCGAAATAAACGCTGCCCAGGGTGTCGCTATCGCTAATATCGACCTCCTTCTGTAGCAGGATCGGGCCGGTGTCGAGGCCTTCGTCAGGCCAGAAAATGCTAAGCCCGGTTCGGGTTTCGCCCTGAATGATCGGCCAGTTGATCGAGCTCGGCCCGCGGTGGCGCGGCAGCAGGGACGGGTGGTACTGGATGGTGCCCTGGTGAGGGATATCGAGGAACGTCTTGGGCACGATCAGGGTGACGAAGGCCATCACCCCGAGATCGGGCTTGAGCCCATGTAGCGTTTCCGCCATGGCTTCATCCTTGAAGGAGGTGGGCTCGAACAGGGGCAGATCATGGGCAAGGGCAGCTTCTTTTAGGGGGTCGGGCCGCGCCCCGGGCTTTCCGGCGGTGCAAAACACCCCGACGACATCCTCACCGCGCTCCAACAGAGTCTCAAGGACGGCCTTACCAAAGGCCTGTTGGCCGTTCACGATGATGCGCATGGCACTGAATCACATGGAAGGCAGGCAAAGGGATAACGGTTGGGCAAGATATCAGTCCCATGGCTTGACGGCAATCGCCCGTGTTGGCTCATATTTTCTGAATATACAAATAATTAATGTATTTATTTATATTCTACAAATTTTCTTGCATGATTTATCAAAAGAACGTATGGTTTGTGTTGTTAGGTGTTGATTCGGAAAGTACGCCTCTGAACGAGGCCTGGAAGGAGACGCAGTGCAGATCGTGACCGCCAACAGGCTCGATGACGGGTCCGTGGTCTACCTTGATGGCAAGGGAGGCTGGGCGGGACGCATCGATGACAGCAGCCGGGCCGAGAGTCCCGAGGAAACCGATGTGCTGATGGCGCTGGCCAACCAGGCGGTGGCCGATTGTGTGGTGATTGGGCCCTATCTCATCGACATCGCCGATGAGGATGGCGCCGTTCGCCCGCTGCATTACCGCGAAGCGATCCGCGCCAAGGGGCCCACCGTGCGCCCCGATCTCGGCAAGCAGGCGGAGGCCTGAAGCCATGTACCAGTATGACGAGCTTGACCGCACCCTGGTTCAGGAACGGGTCGCGCAATTCCGCGACCAGGTGCGCCGCCGCTTCAACGGCGAGCTCAGCGAGGATGAGTTCCGGCCCCTGCGCCTGATGAACGGGCTCTATCTCCAGCTCCACGCCTACATGCTCAGGGTCGCCATTCCCTATGGCACGCTGTCGTCGCTGCAGTTGCGTAAGCTCGCCCATGTCGCCCGGCGATATGACAAGGACTACGCCCATTTCACCACCCGTCAGAACATCCAGTACAACTGGCCCAAGCTGATCGATGTGCCCGACCTTCTGGAGGAGTTGGCGAGTGTCGGCATGCACGGCATCCAGACCAGCGGCAACTGCATCCGCAACGTCACCGCCGATCAATATGCCGGGGTCGCCGCCGATGAGATCGAGGACCCCAGGATTTACAGCGAGATCATCCGCCAGTGGTCGAGCCTGCACCCGGAATTTTCATTCCTGCCGCGCAAGTTCAAAATCGCGGTGACCGGGTCGCCGGTCGACCGTGCCGCCGTCTATTTCCACGACATCGGCATCTTCATGACCAGGAACGACGCCGGCGAGACCGGGTTCGAAATCCTGGTCGGCGGCGGCATGGGCCGGACTCCGATGATCGCCAAGACCGTCCGCGAATTCCTGCCCAAGCAGCATTTGTTGTCCTATCTCGAGGCCGTCCTGCGGGTCTACAACATGATCGGGCGGCGCGACAATATGTACAAGGCGCGGATCAAGATCCTGGTGTTCGAAACCGGGATCGAGAAATTCACCGAATTGGTCGAGGAGGAATGGAGCCACATCAAGGATGGCGCCCTTGATCTACCGGCCGCTGAGATCGCCCGCATCGAATCCTTCTTCGCCCCGCCGGCTTACCTTGACCTCGACGGTGATGATCCTGAATTCACCGAAATGCAACTGAGCGACGCCGAATTTGCCCGTTGGGCACGGACCAACCTCGCCCCGCACAAGCAACCGGGCTACGCCATCGTCAATCTGTCGCTCAAACCGGTCGGCACCGCCCCTGGCGATGTCACCGCCGACCAGATGGATGCGGTTGCCGACCTCGCCGAGCAATATAGTTTTGCCGAGATCCGCGTCACCCATGAACAGAACCTGGTGTTCACCGACGTCCGGAAATCCGAGCTTTACGATTTGTGGCTGGCGCTCAGGGATCTCAATCTGGCGACCCCCAATGTCGGCCATGTTTCCGATATTATTTCGTGCCCGGGGCTTGATTACTGCAACCTTGCCACCGCGCGTTCGATCCCCATCGCCGACCGTATTGCCCGGCGATTCCAGGACCTCGACCGGCAGCACGACATCGGCGAATTGAAGATCAAGATTTCCGGCTGCATCAATGCCTGTGGCCATCACCATGCCGGCCATATCGGCATTCTCGGCCTTGAGCGCAGGGGCGAGGAATCCTATCAGATCACCCTTGGTGGCAGTGCCGACGAGAATGCGTCCATCGGCGCCATTGTCGGGCCCTCGTTTTCCAGCGCCGACGTGATCGATGCGGTGGAGACCATCATCAACACTTATGTCGAGTTGCGCCGCGACGGTGAACCCTTCCTCGACGCCTATCGCCGGGTCGGCGAACAACCCTTCAAGGACAGCCTCTATGCCACTGCTTAAAAAAGGAAAAGTGATCCAGGACCGATGGCTCACCATTGCCGGTGACGAAGACTTTCCGATTGATGCCCCGGTCATCATCGAGCTCGATCGGTTCCAGAACGAGCGTGATGAATTGATCAAGCGCAATGCGCCCCTCGGCATCAGCCTGCATTCCGATCAGCCGCCGTCCGAGATCGCCAAGGATCTCGACCGCTTCGAGGTGGTGGCATTGGAGTTCCCCAAATTCACCGATGGCCGCGCCTTCTCCTATGCCCGCCAGTTGCGCGACCGCTACCATTATCAGGGCGAGATCCGTGCCGTCGGCCATGTGCTGCGCGACCAATATATGTTCCTCGACCGCTGCGGTTTCGACGCCATCGAAGTCGCCGATAACAGCGCGGCCGAGGGTTGGCATGCCGCCAACAAGGAAATCACCGTCTGGTATCAGCCGGCCTCGGGTGGCAAAACCCCGGCGATGGTGCTGCGCCACCGCGCCGCCGCCGCCGAATAAGAGGGCGAAGACAGTCCAAGGCCCAGCTCTGGGGGCCTGGCTCTGGACAGTTCCCTGGGCCCCACGCCCCGAACATTTGCCATTCGGTCAAGACATCTAAATCAAGACTTCACGCTTTCGCCAACGGGCATGAACCTGGTGGCAAGCCTCGCAGGTGTTCATGCCAAGCATCGCAATGAAACTATAAATTCTTTTAATTATTTATATAGTTAATGAACAATGAATGAATATTTAATGAAATATGAATAATAACTTGAATTATTGTTAAATTATTTATAGTATTTCTCTATAACCACAGTCTCAGTTAGCAATTGTATTCGCCGCCAAGCTTGTGGGCTTCGGCGGCGTCACGTCAAAGAGCGGTATCCATGAAACCCTCCCCCCACCGGATCATTCGCCCCATCGCCATGCCGGCAACACCCGGCCGGCGCGGTCTGCTGCGTGACAGCTCTGGCGCCAACGCCGTGGAATACTCCATGATCATGGCACTGGTCGCGGTGATGCTCATCGGCGGGGTTCTGGCCATGTCGGGAACCTTGGGCGATGTGTTCATGGACGTCGCCGTCGTGCTCGATGATCCGGCGGATACCCCGGCGGGCGGTATCGGCTCCGGTGGCTCCGGCGGCTCAGGTGGCGGTTCTGGTTCTGGCGGCGGCGGCAGCAGCGGTTCGGGCGGCGGCCGCGGTTCTGGTGCTGGTACTGGCGGCGCAGGTGGTAGCGGTTCCGGCGGTGGCGGTACG
>CBDUSV010000155.1:0-7023 GCA_965369885.1 uncultured bacterium | reverse complement strand
TTGGCGGCCGTTTTGGACGGGGTCAGCACCACGGCCTGGTCTCTCAAAGACGTGCGTTCGATCCAGGCCGTCCTGGGAACCATTGTGACCAAAGCCTTTGCGGGCTGAGCGGGCGCGGGCTTTGTATGCTTCTGGCCACGCTGAGTCTTGCTAGCCGGCGCGACGTCACGAGCCTTATTGGCGATCTGTTGAGATTCGGCAGCAAACAGGCTTTCGACAACACCGAGATTGGCGGCAAGGGTCTGATTGGTTTTGTTGATGGTGCGCGCCTGGGCCAAGTATCTGCGCGCTTCCCCAAGCCTGCCTTCAAGCATATAGGAATAGCCAAGATTGTTGAGGGTTTGTACCGATTTTGGCTCGAGGACGAGACCGCGCTGATAATATTTCCGCGCCATGTCGAAACGTCCCAGCCGGTCATAGGTCGTCCCCATGGCATTGAGGGTCTTGACCGAATTCGGATCCTCGGTGAGAGCCCTGCGCAACCAGCTTAGGGATAGCCCCAACTGGCCTTGGCGAAGGTAGTCCGTGCCTTTGTCATAGGCGGATTTGTCCGCGGCGACCAATCCCTTGACTTTGTTGCCAAGCATTGCCTCCATAGTAGTAGGCATAGAGCCGGCACAGCCAGATAAGATGACCGCCAGAAGAACCAAAACGCCCGCAAACCTAATATTTGCGAACATACCCCCACCTCCTTATGACATCAGAAAGACAACGATTTCGTCTCTATATATTCTTCTAATACCACGTTTACGGTATTTATCAACCGAGATTAGTTAGCCGAAGCGTCCCCGGTCATGGCCGGCATCACGGTTCGGACGATGCCGATGATGGCTGGTGTCATAATAACAAGGATCAGGCAAGGCAGGATAAACATCACCAGGGGGAAAGACAATTTGACAGGGAGTTTCATGGCCTTTTCCTCGGCCCGCAACATCCGCTTGGTACGCATGTCATCGGCATGGACCCTTAAGGCCTGGGCAATACTGGTTCCCAGGCTTTCGGACTGGATCAACATCGTCACCAAACTCCGGACTTCGTCGATGCCAAGGCGATCCGCCATGTTGCGCAAGGCGGCATCGCGCGGCTTGCCGGCGCGGAGCTCCATGCCGACGAATTGAAGCGATTCGCTCAACACCGGATGCGCCCGGCCAATCTCTTTGCCAACCCGGTCAAGAGCCGCATTGATGCCAAGCCCGGCCTCGACACAGACCAGGAGCAGATCAAGGGCATCGGGGAAGCCGTCCTGGGCATCGCGCTGTCGCGCAGCTGTCTTGCGCCCGATCCACAATGACGGGAAATACAAACCGACCACGCCGGCGCCGCCAACCATGAACATGATGGTCTCGACCTTCAAATTGGAACCAAGCATCGGTGCCATGAAGACAATGATAACCGGCAGAAGAATGCCGAGAATGATGCGCGCCGCATAATAACGAACGGGCGCCGATGAACTCATATAACCAGCCTGGATCATGCTCAAGCGCAACGCCGATGTCTCCACCTCGTCATCGGGGGTAAGTTGGTTGTTGAGCGGCTTGATCATTCGGTCAAAAAACGAAGGGGCGCTTTCACGCAGCGCCGTCGGTTTTTCTTTGTCTATCTGATCATCGGTGTTCTGGTAATTCTTGGCTTCGGGATCGAGACGGCGGCGCACCGCGCCCTTGCTCAAATAGATACCGACGATTGCCAGCGTCGTGAGGAAAACCGCCGCGAAGATGGCGCCAAGAAACACCATATCCGAGTTGGTGGAAAACAGCGATGCCACATAATCAACAAGAGATGTCATACTGGTTCCCTCAGGTCAGACCCGGATTTTGACCATTTTCCACATGACGAGAATACCGAGCAACAACAAACCTACGCCAATCGACATCATCACCGGGAAAAGTGGATCATCCATGAATTTGATGAAATATGTGGGGTTAATCACCCAGATCGCGGCGGTCACGCCGATGGGTAGACCGCCAAGAATCATCGCCGACATCCGGCCTTCCGCCGACAGCGCCTTGATCTTGCTGAACATGCGGTAGCGGTCCCTGATCACCGAGGACAGACCCGACAACACCTCGGCAAGATTACCACCTGTGCCATGCTGAACACTGATGGAAACCACCAGATAGTGGAGATCCTGCAGGGGGATGCGGCCGGCCATGTTCAGCAAGACGTCACGCAGGTCGAGACCATAGGTCATCTCGTCCACGGCGATGCCGAATTCAGTTCCAATCGGATCCGACATTTCCTTCGACACCAACGCCATCGAGGTGCTGATGGGATGGCCAGCCCGGAGGCTACGAACGATGAGATCAAGCGAATCGGGAAACTGTTCGCCAAACTTTTTTAAGCGCCGCGACTTTCGGTTGAACAAAAACATCACCGGCAGGCCAATGCTAAAGAACAACGACACGATCAAATTGGTGATCAAGGGAACGCCCATAAAAGCGCCGAAAAAGATGAGACAAACCCCGAAAATGGCGCCCATCACCCCAAGCATGCGGTTGGTGGTAACTGTCATGCCAGCCTGGGTAATCAGGCTGTCCAGCCTGGCCAAGGGGGTCTTCTCAAGAAGAGACTGGGCCAGACCGCCCTCGGTACCCGCCGGTGTGCGGCGCAACCGATAGAGGACTTCCTTGGAATTGGCCCCGCTTTCCAGCATCCGGAGGCGCCGGTTGATGCTGTGGATACTGCCGCGCCGCGAATCGGCGATCAGATAGAACAGGCCTTCGACAAGAAGCAGGACAAACAGAAAAATGCCACCGTAGGCCAGATAAACCGGATCAAAAGGCATGACTTTTCCTTACCTCGGCAGCTTGGCTTAGCCAAGCACCTTATCAGGCGAAAAGATTTCGGAAGAAATTTCTATCCCACGGGCCGCAAAACTCTCCATGAACTTGGGACGGACCCCGGTGGAGCGGAACTCGCCCAGGGTGTTGCCGTCGGCATCGAGACCCAAGCGCTTAAAAGCGAAGATCTCCTGCATGGTGATGACATCGCCTTCCATGCCAGTAAGTTCATGGAGGCTTACCAAGCGCCGCCGGCCGTCGGGCAAACGTTCGAGCTGAATGACAACATCGACGGCGGAGGATATCTGCTGGCGCATGCTGCGCACCGGAACATCAAAACCCGCCATGGCGATCATCTGTTCCAACCGCGACAAGGAGTCACGGCATGAGTTGGAATGGATGGTGGACAGCGAACCGTCATGACCCGTGTTCATGGCCTGAAGCAAATCGAAGGCCTCGCCGCCACGCACCTCGCCCAGGATTATGCGGTCTGGGCGCATACGCAACGAGTTTCTCACCAGATCGCGCTGGGTGACCTCGCCCTTGCCTTCGATATTGGGCGGCCGGGTTTCGAGGCGCACCACATGGGGCTGTTGCAACTGCAACTCGGCGGCGTCTTCGATGGTGACGATGCGCTCTGTGTGGCCGATAAAGGCCGATATGGCATTGAGCATGGTGGTCTTACCGCTACCGGTACCGCCGGAAACGATGATGTTGAGACGGGCCTTGACGATACCTTCAAGCAACTCCGCGATCTCTTTTGTCATCGACCCGATCTCGATCAGTGAATCGATGCTGGGGCGAATGGTGGCGAATTTACGAATCGACAGGATCGGCCCGTCGACCGCCAGCGGCGGCACGATGACATTGACGCGGGAGCCGTCCTTCAGACGGGCATCCATCATCGGCTGTGATTCATCGACCCGGCGGCCAACGCTGGAAACGATCTTGTCGATGATGCGCAGAAGATGGCGGTCATCCTTGAACTTGACCGAGGTCAGATCCAGCCGGCCCTCACGCTCGATATAGACGGTGCCAGAGGTGTTGACCAGAATATCGGAAATGGTCTTGTCCTTGACCAGGGGCTCGATCGGCCCCAATCCGGTGAGTTCGTCGAGAACGTCGGAGACGATCTGGTTCTGCTGCTCGAGATTAAGGGGCGTGGGCTCTTTGTTGAGAAGCTCGACAACGGTGGCGCCGACCTCGCGGCGCAAATCCTGGGGCTGCATTTTCTCCAACGCCGCCAGGTTGATGATGTCGAGCAACTGCTGATGCAGCCGCACCTTGAGGTCGGTGTAACGGGAAGAAAAGTCATTGGCCACGGGGCTAAAGGCAGTGGCGCCCTTGGTCACTTTCACCGCCGGCTTGCTGTCCTTATCAGCAGGGTCAACCCCCGATTTCGCCGGGGTGCTTTCTGCTTTTTTAGAAAATCGCCCTATCATAATGACATACCCTCAAACCTAGAAAATATTTTACCCGATCAACTTGTGTTGGCGCCCCGGCCCTCGCAGGCCTATACCAGCACGGTTTCAAGAAGTTCATTGATGCGCTTTTCGACCTTGCTGCCGGTCTTGATGTCCGAAAGACGCACGCCCTCGTTCAGGGCCGCATTGACAGTTTTGTAATCGTTGGGGACGACAAAATCGATGCGCCGCCCAAGGGCCTTTTCCGCTTCCTTCTCGGTAACCCGCCGGCCCCAGGATTTTTCAAACCTGTTCACCACCACCGAGGTCCGGCTTTCCTCGATGCCCTCTTCGCGCACGATGTCGAGCAGACGCCGGCTTTGGCGCACCGCCGCCACCGAAAGCTGGGTGACGAGGAAAACCACATCGGAACGGGACAACACCACCTGGGTCCACTCGGTCAGGGCCTGGGGTAAATCGATCACGATGTATTCATATTCCTGGGTGGCGACATCGAGCAACTGGGCGATCAGTTCCGGGGTCACCACGTCCAGCGGCATCAGTGTGGCGGGCGCGCACAGAACTTCGACGCCGCTTTCATGGTGCGCCATGATGCCACGCAGGAACGTGCCGTCGAGATCCCCCGGCGTGTGCAGGGCATCGAGAATGCTGTAGCGGCTGTCAAGGTCGAGATAGACACCGGCATTGCCGAATTGGATATCAAGGTCCAGCAAGCACACATCCGCGGCATTGCGTTGCAGATTGGTCAGACAGCAAGCGCTTTGCACCGCCAGCATGGTGGCGCCCATGCCTCCCACCGGCTTGATGAACGAAAAAATCTTGGCGCCCGAGGCTTCGGACCGCGGCGCCTTGCGCGATGCATGCTCCAAGGCCGCGATCAGGTCACTGCGCCCGATGGGCTGGGGCAGGAAGTCGCTGACGCCAAGCCGCATCAAACGGCGCACCCCTTCGAGGCTGGCCTCGCTGGACGTGGCGACGATGCTCGCCTTGTCGCCATAATTCTGAATGACTTTATCGAGCGCCTCGACCTCATCGGTGTCGGTAAGATCGACGTCCAAAATCAGGACATCCGGGTTGTGCACGTCGATCAACTCCGAGCCCAGATCGCCGACCAAGCCGACGAAGACATCGAACTTGGCCCCGTTGACATCGGTCAAGGCGCTGGTGAAGCTTTCCTTGGTCTCTTCAGACCGCACCACCGCGAGGAGTTTCATGGATCCTGACAACTGCATCTCTCTTGATCTCGGCTCGTCTTCTTAAAACAGGACTCACACCCTACAAGCTTGACGAACAATATAATTCTAATGATAGGACACAGCCTAGTCAAAGATGGTTAACATGAAGTTTAAGGCCTGTCACGCCCTGGACCCCCCAAAAGCCACATTTTCATCAACAAGTAGCCCCTGAGCTGCACAAATCCTCGCCGGGCAGCGTTGATTTGAATTCCGGCATGGAGAAACTAGGGGGCACCTCGACCGGGTAAAACAGGGTCAGGACCAGCAGGCTGTGTTGCAAATTGACCAGCCGGACGGTGACATTGGGCACGACATCGGGTCCGGGCCGTCCGGCGAAACCTATGCCCACATGGGTGTAATCGATTTGCAGGTTGGCGGGCTGCAAATTCCACACAAAGGTCTGGACCTTGTTGTAAATGGCGGTGAAGGCGGTGGCATCATAATCAGGGTTATCAATAAAATCGGTACAGGAGCCAGCTAAGCAAGAGCAGGACGTGTTGGTGCATCTCACGGTGAAGGCGGGGAGGGCCGTGGTGTCGAGCGATGTGCCGCTTGGCGTTGAGGTTGAAATGCCGTCGTAAGAGTTAAACCCCCCTGCCACCGGGTCGGATTCGACGGCAAACCGCACCCCCCACTGGGTGCCGAGTTCGGCACGGTTATAGGCATACCAGGCGAGGCCGAATTCAAAGAGGGCGATGGTAAACATCACCACCATCATGAACACCAGGACGAACTCGACCGCGGTGGCGCCGCTGGGGTCGCGCCACAATTCCCTTAGCCGTTCGCGCATGGCGTTATTCACCGATATAGGGTTCTTCATGTTGAGCCGTGATGTTGAAGTCGGTAATGCCGAGCAGGGTGAACAAGCCCAGATCCTGGTAAGGGACTATGGCGTTGACCCGGACAAAGGCGCGCCCGGACATGGTTGTTCCAGCTTGCGATACGAAGTCGGCGGTGACGGTGGGACCTGATATGCAAAGGGTGGAGTAATCTGTCCACCCCGGCAACTGCGGCGGGCCTGATGTGGTCAAGGTTCCATACATGGCGAGATTCTTGATGTCCAAGGCCTCATTGGCCGACCCAGCCACACAGGGGTCCTCGAACGCCGTGAAGGGGGGAGTGAATTCCGGCCTTGGCAGTCTTGCCGCATAGCGCGCCGCATCACGCACAGACTTGAGGACAATATGATGCTGTTGCAGGGCGCGGGACATCTCGAACAGGCCATAGAACAGCGGCATTATGATAAATATCATCAACAGGGCGAACTCGACCGCGGCCGCGCCGGACCGTGACCGGCGCAGGTTCTTGAGCAATTCAGCAATGCCACCGATTGTCATCTTCCTTCACCCATGACAATAACCTGCCTCATACTCATGCAATCGATCCCTAGTCATCCCTGGCAATCCCTGGCAATCCCAGGCAACCCAAGGCACAAAATGGCCTTTCGGCACAGCCAACCGCGTTGCCAGTCCGATGACCGGCCATGTCTTGCCCCTGGATTATCGGCCCACGCCGCTTAAGAAATCTTAAACCTCTTGGGCGGGCGTCAGGCCAAACTCAATTCTTGCGGCGGTACAATTGCAC
>CBDUSV010000154.1:0-7032 GCA_965369885.1 uncultured bacterium | reverse complement strand
GGCGGTGGATCGGTGGAAAATCCGCCTGCCGCTGGTGGGCCGGCTGTGGCAGCGTTATAATCATCTCGCGCGTCCGCAATAACGCCCGCCTGGGCCTGTCCCATGCTCATTAGGAGCGCGAAGCCGAGCGCAACCGCCAGCCCCGCGCCGAGAAGTAGCTTGCCGAGTTTTGTTGTGGATTCCATGTCTTCCTCCCCTCACGTTCTGGTTTGCCGCAGCCACAAACAGGCCATGGCCGCGCGTCGTAAGTCTGCGCGCGGGAGAAACCGTCGGCATGGATTTTGATTTTATTTGGCCTTCGGTGTCACGATTGGGACGGCCGCGGCGCAAACATCTATCGCTATGAATATAGTCAGTGCGGGCCAGTTGCGAAAGTAAAAATCGTGTAACCACCAGTAATCAAATCTGGTTTGTTTATAATTTTACTGATTTTAATTATTATCTGGCCAGTGGTTTTCAATCAATTCATGGCAAAACCGCATGAATTTGATGCAATGTTGACCGCGAGACATCAGGGCCAGAGAGGAAATTAGGGCCAGGATATTTTTCAAGGGCCGGGGATGGCCCAGGGGGTATGTTTGGGCAATGGAACCAATCATGGGTGTGGGCAAGAAGGTATTCGCCAGGCTGCGCATCAATCTGCCATGGGTGGCGGTTTTGGTGCTTTACGGCGCGTGCTGGGTGCTGCCGATCATCCAGGAAGGAAGTAAAAAAACATTCCTGGGTTATCAAGGCGCCAGATTTGCCCACGAGGTGTTCGGGGATCTGCTCACCGGTGGCTTCGATGGCGAGAATGTCTTTCAGTATGTCTTTGTCGCCATGGGCTGGCCGGCCAACGAACTCTTCATCGCCGGCCTTGTGGCGTTGCGGCGATGGCCCCGGGCCGCGGTTCGCTGCTTCGCCTTCGCGCTGGGCATCATGCTCTCCTGGCAGGTCTTGTACCTGGCTGAGTTCCCGCTTCTCATCGGCTATTGGTTCTGGGTGGTGGCGGGGGCGGGCGCTGTGTGGCTTGCCGCCGGCCGCCTGGGCCGCCAAACCGATCGCGGCATCAGGGATGTCCTGGTGGAGCCGATAACCCTGGCGCTGTTCGGGGTCCCGGTGTGCAATGCCGCCCTCGACAAGTTGTGGTCGCTAGCCGCGTCCTAGACCAGCAGGAACAGCCCGCCGACGACGCCGAAATTGTTGAGGCCCAGCAGCATGTGGTAGTTGCGCCGGATCGGGTCGGGCATGAGCCAGTAGCGGTGGAACATCCACGTCGAGGCGACGGTGAAGACGATCAGGATCACGGCGCCGAGGGCGGCGTACAGGTCGCCCAACACCATGGCGGCGCCGATGAACTGGACCGTGAAGCCTGAATAGAGCACCAGCTTCGGGGCGGGCACGCGGAGCGCGGCCATGCGCTCCAGAACCTCATCGCGGATGATGATGTTCTTGATGCCGCCGATGATGAACAGGGCGGCGATCAGGATGTGGGCGATGATCTCAGGAATGGAATGGTCGGCGTGGAGCATGGTGTTCTCCGTGTTCTCCGGGGCCCACCTAAGGCCGGTCCAAGGGGGAAAATTTCTGTTGGTCGAGCACCACCGGGGCGCAGCGAAGGGTTTGGCTGAAGGAGCTGGCGCCGAAGGCGATCTCACCGCCCTGGGGCAGATTGAAGGTGATGCGCCAACGGTAATAGGGCTGGTCCAGGCAGATTTTCTGGTCCTTGACGATCTCCCGGGTGATGGCGTCAATCGACATTTCGTTGATATTGACCGGATAACCGGTACCGTCTCTACTCCAATCGGCGGCGATGCTGAGGTCGGTCACATTGTGGAATGTCAGATCCGCCGGGGCGACACGGAACCGGCAAGTACCGTCGTCATCACAGATCCATTCGGTGATGTGGTCGATGTCGAGGATCAAATCCGAGCGCCAATCATCGCGGTCGGGATCGCCGGCAACGAAGCGCAAGCCATAGACCGCGTTGTCGTGCCATGACAGGCGCTCGAACTCCACGTCTGTCATTTGTGATGGCATGATTCTTTGTGCGTTGGGATCCTAGAGCGAAATCGCGCCGAGATAGGTGCTGTCGCCAAGGGTGACCTCGACGGCTTTGTTGTCGAAGTTCTCGGCCGAGATCTCGACGGTGTAGGCGCCGCTTTCGGGATCAAGCCGGTCGAACCGGAAGTCGCCGTAATTGTCGCTTTCGGTCTCGGCGATGCGGTTGCCGTCCTTCACCAGGGTGAGATGGGCGCCTTCGATGCATTCGGTGACGCCGCCGATGTCGCCCGCCAGGCTGCCGCCGATGAAGCATTTGTTGTAGCGCCACAGATTCTTGTACCACACCCGGGGCTTGGTATCGTGCTCCGGGTGGAGCTGCTCCAGGCCTTGATCGGCGATGATGCGCTCCATCTCGGCGTCCTCCACCGAAAGGGTCTGCATCGCCTGGGTGGCGCAGACCTGGGAGCCCCTGGTCTCGGTCCAGCCCTGGTCCAACAGATGGGCGTCGAAGATCCAGTGCTGGGGAATGTTCTTTTCCTTGTTCCACCACACCGCGCCATAGGGGCAGGCGTCGACGATCTGATGCTGGCCCTTGCTTTTCACCGGATCGATGATGACGATGCCGTCGGGACGCTTGGTGATCGCGCCGTTCTCGGCGGCCTTGATGCAGGGCGCGTCGTCGCAATGCTGGCACATCACCGGCACATAGGCGACGTCCATCATCGGGCACTGGCCCCGTTCCTTGTGCAGGATTTCGATCCAGCGGTGTTCGTGCTTGGGCATGGATGCGGCATAGCCGGGGAAATCATTGCCGTGATATTCGTCCTGAACCGCCAAGGTGCAGTCGTTGCAGTTGGTGCAGTTCGCGACGTCGATGATCAGGTTCCACTTCTTCACGTATCTTCTCCCTGGCGTTCTTCAGGCCACGCTTAAGCTATTGGGCGGGGACGGTCTCGGGTTCCGGCTCCTCCACCATCGCACTTCGCACATGCTCGATCTTGCCATCCCACAGCTCGACCTCGACAAGGGAGTTGGAGGCCGCGGTGGCATGGGCCTGCTTGATCTGAGTGCGTTTGGGGGTCAGCTGGTTGAGGCAGCCGCCGCGGTCGATGGATTTGCCGGGCTCGCCCATGGGGTCGTAATTGGCCGCCGATTCGAAGCCGTGGATGGTGCCCTTGGGCAGCCGCTCGGTGACGTGGGCGGCGCACAACACGGCGCCGCGGTGGTTGTGGACCTTGACCAGGTCGTGGGTTCTAATGCCGCGCTCCTTGGCGTCGGCGGTGGAAATGCGGATGATCCAGTAATAGAACCCGTCGATCAGCACCCGGTGGTCCTTGATGTCGTTGAGGTAGCAGTCCTTGCCGTCGCCCTGGGTGTGGAAGCTGTAACGCGGGTGGGGCGTCAGCATCTGCAAGGGATATTTGGCGAACATCGCGGTGCTGTGGGGGCCTTCCCAGGACGGGGTGTATTTGACGATGGGCGGGCGCTCCGGGTCGTCGGCATCGAAGCGCTTCAGGCTTTCGCACTCGAATTCGAGCTTGCCGGTCTGGGTCTGCAGCCCCATCAGGTAATCTTCGGTGTAATCGGACGGCAGGGGCATGGGCTCGGGCACGTCCTTCTTGCGGCCTTCGTAGAACCAGCGGAACGACACCGGGCTGCGCAGGGCCTCGTCCTCGGCCGGGACCACGAAATAGCCCTTCTTGCGGAATTTGCGCCATGAGGTGAACTTGGGCAGGTCCGAGGCGTCGAACTGGCGCTTGACCCAGTCGATCTCGCTCATGCCTTCCGAGAAATAGGATCCGAGGCCAAGACGCTGCGCCAGCAAATTGAAGATCTGGTAATCGGATTTGGATTCGCCCAAGGGCTCGACGCATTTGTTCTGCAGCGTAATCACCCGGTGGTTCAACTGCTGGAAAGCGTCATGGGCGTAGCCGCCGAGGCCGGCCCATTCGCCGATGTCGAAACGCTCGTAATTGGTGCAGGCCGGCAGGATGACGTCGGCGAACTTGGTGTCGCCCTCCATCCAGATCGATTGGGCGACGATGAATTCCAGATTGGGCGAGCGGAACATTTCCACATGGCGGCTGGTATCGCTCATGGTGGCCAACAGCGAGCCGCCATATTTGTACAGCATGCTGACCTTGGCATGGCCCTTCTTGGGGTAGACGAATTTACTGAACTGGGCCTCGATCGACTTGCCGTCCCAGGCATAGCCCTCGGCCTTGCCATCGAGGATCGCTTCCGGAAGCTTGAGCCGGGGGATCATCTGGGTCGGCGTGTTCATGGTCGGCAGTTGCGGCATGCGCTGGAACAGCGCCTTGGCCATGGCGGTGTGCTGGAGATCGCCGGAAATGCCGCCATCGGCGTAGCCCGGGAAATAGAAGCTGAAATTGAGCGGCGCGCCCCATTGCAGGTTGCCCATATTGACGCCGCGCTTACCTAGGCCCTGCATGCCCATCAGACACACCATGGCCCGGGCCCACTGGATGCCGGTCTGGTTGCGGCACGCCCCGCCATGGCCGTTGCCCCAGCCGCCGGGGCCGAGATAGGTGCGCTTGGTGCCCCATTCGCGGGCCAGGGCGCGGATATCCCTGGCCGGAATGCCGCATTCCGCCGCCGCCCATTCCGGGGTCTTGGGCGTGCCGTCCTCTTCGCCCAGCAGATAGGCGCGCCATTTGTCGAAGCCGTGGGTGCGCTTCTCGACGAAGTCCTTGTCGTAAAGGTCTTCCTTGATCCAGACATAGGCGATGGCCATGGCCATGGCCGGCGATGTGGTCGGTTTGGGGCAAAACCACTTGCCGCCGAGGAACTGGGCGGTGTCGTTGTAATAGGGGTCGATATGGACGATCTTGATGTCCATCTCCTTTAGCCATTTGCGGCGGATGGTGCCTTCGAAGGAGCCGTAGGAACCCGAGGTGGCTTCTGGATTAGAGCCCCAGAACACGATCATCTCGCAGTCCTTGAGGCAGTCCTCGACGGTGCCGTAGGTTTCCGACTGGCCGATGCGCAAGCTGTGGCCCCAATGGTGGGCGGCGCCCCAGTACCAGCCTTCCCAGCTGTCCGGGTTGTGGTGGACCTCGGTGTGGCCGATGGCGTTCATGAAGCGGAAGTTGGCGCTGAGGTAGTAGCCGATATTGCCCCAGGTGTGGTGGGAGCCATGGCTGGACGCGATGGTGCCGGTGCCGTGTTCCCGTTTGACTCGCTTGATCTCGCCGGCGACGATGTCGAGCGCCTCGTCCCAACTGATGCGGATGAATTCGGATTTGCCGCGGTTGGCGAAATTGCGTTCGCCGTTGGGATCGAAATCGACCCGCTTCATGGGATAGAGGCAGCGGTTGTCGGCATAGACCATGGACTTCCAGTTCATGCCATGGGGCGGCATCGAGGTGCGCCGGGGCGGGGTGAATTTCTTGCCCCGGGCCTCGATGGTCCAGGGTTGCGGGTCGGTGTCGTCGAACACGATGGGGGTGATGCGGATGATCTTGTCGTCCTTGACATAGACGTGCATCGGCCCGGCATTGGTGGCGTTGGTGTAGCGGATGGTGCCGTCGGGAAGTTTGGTGCCGAATTCCCAGCCGATGGTCTGGGTCTTCATGATGGTCTGGGCGAACCAATAGACCAGATCCTCGGGGCCTTCGACGGCGAGCTCGAAATTCTTCTGGGCGTCGATCTGTTGCTGGTAATTGACCGGCGGCGTCATCAGGCGCGCCGCCAGATTGGCGCTCTTGAAGGCAAGGGTCATGTCCGGGTTGGGGTGGATGCCGCTGCCCGATGTGATCTTGCCACCCGAGAAGGTGAACCAGCGCCCGACAGTGCCGTCCATGGTCTTGATCTGGCAGGTGCAGTCGCGCTCCTTGAGCCGGGCGCGGTAGGCCGGGTACCACATGGCCGTGATGCGCATCAGCAACGACAATCCAAACAGGATGATGGCGAATCTCATCTTTGGTACTCCCTAGGCCAGCCGAAGGCGCCGGTTATGCCGGGGCCCTGCCGGTCGGGGCAAGGCAAGTCCCGGATATTTGTGTTGTCAGATCGCTGGGGCCCGTACTGATAAAAGGCCCTGAAACCGGAAGCTATTCAAGTTTTACCCCACATTCAACCCTGGGCCAAACAGGGTTTATTCGACACCGATGGGATTGGTGAGGGTGCCCACATTGGTGATGTCGACTTCGATGGTGTCGCCGGCTTTCATGAACAGGGGCGGGGAGCGGCGGAAGCCGACGCCGCCGGGCGTGCCGGTGGAAATCACATCGCCGGGCCTGAGGGTGGTGAACGACGTGATGTAGGCCATCAGCACCGGAATGGTGAAGATCAGCAGATCCGTCCCCGATTGCTGCACCACTTCGCCATTGAGGCGCGTCGTCAGGGTCAGTTGGGTGGGGTCGGGGATCTCGTCCGCTGTCACCATCCAGGGGCCGAAGGCGCCGGTGGCGGGGAAGTTCTTGCCCGGCATCCATTGCGGTGTGTGGTTCTGGAAGTCGCGGACCGAGCCGTCATTGTAGCAGGCATAGCCGGCAATATAATCCAGGGCATCGGCCTCGGAGACATGGCGCGCGGTCTTGGAGATGATCAGCGCCAGCTCGCCCTCGAAATCGAAGGCATCGGAGTTGTTGGGCTTGATCATGGGCTGGAGGTGGCCGGCCTGGGTGTCGGCGAAGCGCATGAACAGCGCCGGGTTGTCGGTCGGTGTGCGCCCGGTCTCTTCGCGGTGCGCCTTGTAGTTGAGCCCGACGCAGATGATCTTGTCCGGGTTGGGGATGGTGGGCAGATAGGTGATGTCGCCAAGGCCATGATCGGGGGCGGCGTCTTTGGAGGCTTCGGCGGCCTCATTGATCGCTCCGGCTTCAAGCAGCCCACGCAGATCGCCATGGCCGAGCCGCTTGCCAAGATCGACCACGCCATCGCCTGATACCGCGCCGTAGCTGACGGCACCGCCATGGCTGTAAGTGAGGAGTTTCATTCATCGTCTCCCTAGGGTGTGGACTCATAAAGGATTGTGGTGCTGGCGGCCCAGGGATCATGACCGGCTAGGCGCGAAAAGCGCTGTAG
>CBDUSV010000153.1:0-7048 GCA_965369885.1 uncultured bacterium | reverse complement strand
ATATGCCCAGCATGTCCTGCGTCCTCGTTCCTAAAACCGGGTCAATCCTGGCAAACCAGCGCCATAACCCTTTATAAGTTCACGCCCTAGGTGTGGGCCCTTCCGTTCCCGGCCTTGCTTAGGGGCATATGACCTTGCGGGCTTCGGTCCTTTTGCCCCTCTTGGCCCAGCTGATATTGCAGGTCATCCCGGTCTTGAGATCGCTCCTGGCCGAAAGCTTGCCGCCGAGGGTGATCTCGGACCGGCTGCCGCTGACCCTAAGCTTCATGGCCTTGCCCTTGTGGGTGAAGTTGAGAATCCGGCCGCCGCGCTGGACCTTGTCGAAGGTGACCTTAACCAGGCATTTCACCGTGCGGGCTTCCAATCTCTTGCCCCGCTTCTTCCAGTTCATCAGGCATGTCATGCCGGGCTTGAGGGCGGACCGGGGCGCGATTTCACCGGCGACGGTGATCTCGGACCGGCTGCCGCTGACCCGGAGCTTCATCTTCTTGCCCTTGTGGGTGAAATTGAGAACTCGGCCGTCGCGCTTGACGTCGTCGAAGGTGATGGCGACCAGCTTGGCCGCCTTGCGCGAGATTTTGGGCAGCCCGTATTTGGCGCGAAGACGCGAAATTTCCTTGAGTGAACTTTCGGAGATCACCACGGCGCCTTCCACCAGGGTGCGGGTCTGGGCCGCGCTCAAGACCGAATAGCCGGTGCCGAGCACGTTCCGGGCCTGCTTGATGAATTTCGGGTCCTGGGTCGTCGCCTTGAAGGATGTGCGCAGGATGTTCAGCCGATCCTTGGGCACGCCGGGGGAGACCGCGAAATACTTGTCGGCCGCGCTGGGGCCGGTCCACGCCTCGAAGGCGGCCCATTGGGCCCCGGAAGGCTTCTTGTCACCCATCAGTTCCACCAGGGTCGGGACCTCCGGCATGTCGGGGCGCCGGATCTGGGCGACGAGCGGCACCGCGTCTTCATCCTTGATGAAGCGTTTCAGGATCTTGGTGGTGCCGGAGCCGAACATGTCGATCTCGCCACGGCCATAGGCCAGGTACAAGGCGTTCGAATTGGGATAGCCGAGGACGAATTTGAGGTTCCAGCCGAGATATTCGGCGCCGAACACCGCCACCGCGTCCTGGGTGCGGTCGGTCGATACCGAGCCCATGGCGATGGGCTTGGCCTTGGGATCTCTCATGTTTTTCAGCGCGGATTTGCGAACCAGCTGGATCGAGGGGCCGCGTTCGATCGAGCCGACAAAGCCCCACTTGGTGGGGTCGTAGCGCACCGAGCTCGACTTGCGCGCCACCGGGCCAAGGCTACCGCCGCCGGCGAAGACACCGACGGTCAGGCCATTGGGACGGACCTTGTTGTGGAGGTCATTGGCGCCGATCACCTGAAGCGGCTTGTTGCGAACGATGAGTTTGGGCTTTCCCGGAATATGTTCGGCCCAGTAGCGCGCCACCAACCGGGCCGTGGTGTCGGTGCCGCCACCGGGGCGCGACGCCACCATGACGGTGAAGGTCTTGCCCTTGTAAAAATCGGCCGCCGCCGCATCGCCGCCGGCAACCGGAACCAGGCCGAGCCCGCCGATAAGCAGGCCCGCCGCCATCAGCCGCGCCATGCCCCGGCGCGGCCGCGATTTCATTCCATCCCGTAGCGTCAACATTTTCGTCTCCCTTGTCATTGGCGGGCGTTGACCGCCGTGCATATGGTTGGCCGGCGTTGACCGCCGTGCTTTATCCCGTTTTCGCCAGACCCTTCTGACTACAGAACGGGTGATAGTCTCCCATCTGACAGGTGGCGCCGACCTTTTCCATCGCCGCCTCGAATTCCTTGTGGATTGCGGCATCCTCGTCCTCGAATTCGATCTGGCTGCCGCCTTCCTTGATCGAGGTGTAGGTCTCGCCCTCGCGGGCCTTGGATTTCATGAAACTGAAGCGCCAGTTGTTCCAGCGCAGCGCCAGATAGCGCGCCGGTGTATCGCCGGAATTGAAATGCTGATGGAACATCTGGTCCGGCGGCACCACCACGCTGCCGGCGTGCCAATCGACGCGCTGGGGCTCTTCGCCCTCGTTCCACAGCACCGAATAGCCCTGGCCGCTGAGGATGATGACGTGGGCGCCGGGGCCATGGCGGTGGCATTTCTTATAGGTCCCCACCGGGAACTCGGAAATATGGGCGCCCATGATATTGCCGGAAAGATCGAACTTCATGTTGGTGCTGCCCTTGCCGCGCTCTGAGTAATCGGCCAATTCGATGGCCAGGGTGTCGGGCACGAAGTTGGTGGACATGAAGAAGCGGCCGAACAGCTCGCCCTCGCCGCTGAAATAATCGCCGGCTTCGGGATCGAAGCGGTCGGTGAAGGCGTAGGGGTTGTTGAAGATGAAGTCGACGCTGTGGAACAAATTCATGATGTAGCAGCAATTGGTGACGGCGAAATAGCGCGCCGGCTCGACGCCGGAGGAATTGAAGTGCTGATAGGACGCGTTGAGCGGCATGGCGAACAGGCTGCCCGGCCCCCATTCGAAGCTGTGCTTGTGGCCGTCATCATGCCAGACCGTGGTGGCGCCGTGGCCCTGGGTGACATAGACCATCTCCTCATAGAGATGGCGTTGCGGCTTGAGCTGTCCGCCGGGGGGGATCTCACAGATATAGGCGTCGTTGGTGCCGCCGGTGCCTTCAAGCACGACGAAACTGGCGGGCCCGCCCTTCAGATCCCAATGTTCAAGTGGGGCGGCATTGACGTCCTGGATGAAAAACCCGGTGACCACCGGAATGCCCTGGGCCTCCTGCCATTCCTTATAGGTATCAAGGGGTTTGGGCTTCCATTTCTTATCCTTGGGGTCGAGCACGGTGGCCATTCGGGTCTTCCTCCTCAAGACGTTTTACGAAACCTTCTAGGCGTCCTGCCGCTCGGGCGTGGCAAGGCCGATTCTTTCATTGATGACGTCGAATTCGATGACCTGGTCCCGGTCCCGGTCCGGCACCACGCCCATGGGCGTGCCGCCATCTTCGACGATCTTGATCTGCTCTTGCACCAGGCGGCGGTATTTAACGATCCCCATGTCGGCGACACCCAAAACCTCCAAGGAGCGGTCCGCCACCGGGCCCTGGGTTTCCCAGGCCATGGCGTCCTGGCTCAACACCACCTCCATGTCGTAGTCGCCATCCTTGCCCTTGAGGTCGAAGTGTTCGATCGGCGCGATGCCGTCGGCCGGGGAGTGTTCCCCCTCGGCGGGTTCGAACAAGACCATATAGACCTGGGTGTGGGTGTCGTCCACCGGCAAGCGGAACTGGAGATCATGTCGGATTTGGCCGCTTTCCTTGTCCTTGAGGACGTGGCGCAGGGTGTTGGGGAAGACCAGCGGGTGCTGGTCGATTTGGGGCTTGGCGCCCGAGGTGGTGCCGGGCGTGGTGCGCCGCTTCATGATGCCGTAATCGAACTGGATGAACTCGTGCTCTTCATCGTAGTGGGACACGACCTTGGCCAGATGGGCGCTCTTGCCGTGCAGCCAATACAGGTGCGACGGGTCCACCGAGTTCTCCATCGCCTGCAGCCAACTGCAATCCAACAGAGTATGAATCTGAACCCAGCGTTTGCCGTGCTCCCAGGCGAGGACGTCCCAGCGCGGGATGGCGGGCGCCGGCGCCGGGCCCATATAGGCGAACAACAGACCGCCCAGCCTTTGCACCGGATAGGCGGTGTGATCGATATCGTCCTTCAATTTGCTGCCCTCGGGCTCGGCGGGCATTTCCAGGCATTTGCCGCAGGCATCGAATTTCCAGCCATGGTAGGGGCAGCGGATGCCCTCATCGTCGACGGTGCCATAGGCCAAGGATGCGAGACGGTGGGGGCAGGCTTCCGCCACCAGGCCATAGCCTCCCGAAAGGTCCTGGTAGAGCACCAAATTCTCGCCCAGTACCCGGACCTTCTTGATCGGCTTGTCTTCGCTAAGCTCCCCTGCCGCCGAGATCGGCTGCCAATAGCGGCGCAGCATTTCGCCGCCCGGTGTGCCGGGCCCGACACGGGTGATACGGACATTGTCTTCCGGTGTCATCATTACGGCTCTCCCTAGTGTTCCCCCCGTTTTGTCCGGTCTTTGCCCGTGGGAATTCCACCGTTCCTTTTACAACGTTACCCCTTGTCCCGCCAGCCCCAAGAGGTTAAGGGATGCGGCCTTTTCCGGCGCTGGGCCCGGATTTGCTGCGCTTAAGGCCTGTCGCGGGCGGCAAATTCCCGCAATTTGCGGAACACATACAGCATCGCGTAACCCGCGCCCGAGCCGATGATGGCAATCGCCGCTCCTTCCATGAAGCCCCCAGGGGGGAAGCCGAATCCCAGGTCCACCACACCCTTGGTATGGAGAAAGGCGGCGGCCATCATGCCGCCGGCCGCCGCCAACAAGATGGACCGGGTCTTGGGGTTGAAGATGGAGAAATTCATCACGTATCACCTTTACATATGGTCGCAGCCGGCGCGGTGGCGGAAATACTCCCAGGTGCGGTTCTGGCCACCTGGGGTGGTCTTGCCCATCCGCTGGCCGGCGCGCTCGACCTCGCCCGGGGACAGGTATTTGACCTCACCCATCTGCATGGCCTGCATCTGGGCCCGGGCATTGACCTGTGAATAGATCGACAACATCACCGCGGTGCGGAGGTTCTCGGCGGCGATGGCGCAGCCGTGGCCGCGCATCAAAACCATGCGGTTGTTCGCCAGGGTCTTGGTCAGGTCCAGGGCCTGGTCCATGTTGAGGACCAAAAGATTGGTGTCGCCGAAATTCTCAGCAATATCCCACACCGGGACCTCGGCCCCCATGCGTGCCGCGACATGGAACACCGGGCGCAACGGCACCGCGGTGACGCCGAAGGGTATCAGTTCAGGCGAATGGTTGTGGACCACGGAGACAACGTCCGGGCGCGCCGCATAGATCGCGGCATGGATGAAGCGTTCGGCGTACAGCATGACGCCGCCGCCATTGATCGCCTCGCCGTCCGGGCCATGGGCCAGGATGTCGTCTCTGACCACCAGCTCCGGGCTGCGCCCCCGCGACATCAGGAACTGCTCCGGCTTGTCCGGGTGGCGCATGGAGATATGTCCGTAGGCGTCAACCACGCCCTCGCGGGCGATGATGCGGTTGGCGATCACCAATTGGCGTTGGCTATCTTCAAGGGCGGTCATGGGGCCGGTCTTTCAGTTGGCGCGTCAGATGACGGCGACGAATTCCATCTGGATGATGTAGTTCGACGGCAAGGGACCGGCGATGGTGTGGCGCACCGGCCGGCTATCCTCGTCGGGGAACATGGCGACCCATTCGGTGTTGACAAGATCCCGTTGTGAGCGGTCCTCCATGAAGACCTGAACCTTGACGATATCGCCGACGGCGCCACCGCCGGCCTCGACCAGGCCTTTCATGTTGCTGAAGGCGATGGCGATCTGGGCGGCCGCGTCATCGGGAACCTCGCCGCTTTCCGGGTCCTTGCCGGAGATCGCCGACGAATAGATGATGTTGCCGACCCTGGACGCGGCGGGAAAGGGCTGGGGATGCATCGGCTTTCCCGGAAGGTTGATCGATTGTCTCTCGGCCATGGGGCTCTCCCTGTGGTTACTTACTTGGGTTGGTGATGGCGTTGGGGGCGGCGCTCACTTGTCGCGGGTCTGCAAGGCGTGATAGCCGAAATCCTTGCGCGCCTCGTCAAGGCGCTTGCCGGACTTCACCGCGGCGCGGATGCGGTCCTCGGTGGCGTCGATTTCTTGCGCGATGGTCAGCACCTCGTCCTCATAGGCCTGGGGGATCGCCACCACGCCGTCGGCGTCGCCGCGCAACAGATCGCCCGGGGCAACAAGGGCATCGCCGATATTCACCGCCACGTTGGTGCCCTCGACCTGGACCCGGTCCTTGCCGGTGCGCATGGAATAGCTGCGCGAATAGATCGGATAATTGAGATCGAAGCACATCTGCAGATCGCGGCAGGCGCCGTCGATCACGGTGCCGGCCAGGCCCTTGCCGTGGGCGATGTTGGTCAGGATGTCGCCCCACACCGTGGCGTTCTCGCGCCCGCCATTGTCCAGCACCACCACGGTTCCGGGCTCGAGATCGTCGATGTAATCGCCGACGCTGCCCGGCACGCGGCCCGCCGGGCCATAGAGGATGGTGAAGGCGCGCCCGGCAAGGCGAAAGGAATGGTCGCGGGGCTTGATACCAAGGCATTGGCCGGGAATGCCCAAGCGGTCCATGGCGTCACTGATCGAAGAGGTGTCGAGCTTGGACGCGCGTTCAACATTCTTGTCCATGGCCTCTACGCCTTATCATCGGTTTTGTTGAGCATGGTTTCGTAATCGGCGCCCATCACCTGGCTCACCGGATCGCCGCGGCGCACCGCCGCCGTCATCAGGCGCTCTTTTTCGGTGATGCGCTCGGCCGCGGCCAGCACTTCATCGGCGCGCCCGGCCGGCACGAAGACCACGGCGGAAGCGTCGGCGATGACCAGATCGCCGGGCGCCACGGTGACGTCGCCGACGGTGATGTCGCCGTTGAAATCCACTTCGAAGATGCGCCCGCGGGCGGTGCGCGCCGTTGCCATACGGGCGAAGACCGGAAAGCCGAGCTCGCGGGATTCCTCGATGTCGCGGGCCGGCCCTTCGACGATGATGCCGGCGATGCCCTTGACCTGGGCGGCATTGGACAGCACGCCGCCCCAGCCCGCCGCATTGATGCCGGTGCGCTGCTCGATCACTAAGATATCGCCCTCTTCCGCCACTTCGACCGCCGCCGTGCCGAGATGACGCGCCGGCGCGCCGGCCGGCTTCTCGGCGCCGAGCTGGACCGTCACCACCCGCCCGGCGATGGCTTTGTCGGTGGCAAGACGCTGGATGCCGGTGACGGCGGGGGGGAGCTCAAGACTGTCCAAGGCGTCGGAGACGGCGCAGGTGTCGAGCTTGCGCAGGCGCGCCACTGGGTCTGTTGTTTGATCCGCCATCGCAACGCTCTCCCCAATCTTTTTTTCATAGTTTCGCCAACCCGGCGCATCATCCACATATTTTGGCGTTTGGCACGTTATTTAGAGC
>CBDUSV010000152.1:0-7064 GCA_965369885.1 uncultured bacterium | reverse complement strand
GGTGGCGCCGGTGGCCTTGGTGACGGCGTCTACCACTTTTTTTGCCACCCCATCGATCTCGGCCTCGGTCAGGGTCGCTTCCGTCGGCTGCAGATGGACGGCGATGGCGATGGATTTCTTGCCGGGCCCAAGGCCCTCGCCGTCGCCGGTGTAAAGATCGAAGACATAGACCTGGGTGATCAGTTTGCGCTCGGCGCCCTTGGCCGCGGCCACCACCTGGGCGGCGGGGACGGCTTCATCGGCGACGAAGGCGAAATCGCGCTCCACCGCCTGGAATGGCGCCGGCGTCAGCGCCGGGCGCCCCTTGCCGGCGCGCTCGCGGGGCTTCGGCATGGCGTCGAAGAAGATCTCGAAGGCTGCCACCGGGCCGCGGTCCTCCAGATTGACGTCCATATCCCGCACCCAGGCTGGGTGAATGACGCCGAAATGGGCCAGCACGGTCTTGGGGCCAAGTAAGAGGCTGCCCGAGCGCCCGGGATGGTACCAGGCCGGCGCCGTGGCCTCGATCTGAATGCTGTCAATTGGCGCGCCGGCGGCGGCGAGGCCGGCCAGGGCATCCGCCTTGGCGTCGAACAGATCGGCATCGCGGTTGGGTTCCGACCAGTGACGCGGGCCGGCGGCGCCGGTGCGGACCCCGGCGCAGGCCATGGCTTGGCCCCCGGGGGTAGGGTCATGGTAGACCGGGCCGACTTCGAATAGCGCCAGGCCCGCCGCGCCCCGGTCGGCATTGCGGCCCAGCGCCGCGATCAGGTTGGGCAACAGCGATGGCCGCATGTCGGTGAGATCGGCGCTGATCGGATTGGCCAGGCGAAGCGCGTCATCGCCGCCGCCGAACAGCCGGGCGTGACCGGCGCCAAGGAACGACCAGGTCACCGCCTCATTGAGGCCACGGGCGGCAAGGGCGCGCCTGGCATGGCCGAGGCGGCGGCGCGGGGCGGGCTCGACCGGCGCCGACAGCACGTGTTCCTGGCCGAACGGGGTCTCGGGGATGTTGCCGTAGCCATGGACGCGCAGCACCTCTTCGACCAGGCCGGCCTCGTTTTCCACATCGCCGCGCCAGGACGGCACCGAAACACTTAGGGCGCCACGCCCGCGCTTGGACGCAAATCCCAGGGCTTTGAGGATCTTGACGCTTTCATCCTCGGCGAGATCGATGCCGCCGAGGCTATGGACCCGGGCCGGGTTGAAGCGGATGGTACGAACGTCTTTAGGGCTGGCGCCGGCGGTCACGGTCTCGCTGGCCTCGCCGCCGCAGAGCTCGATGATCAGGGCGGTGGCGGCGTCCATGCCGGGCGCGGTCGAGGCGGGATCGATGCCACGCTCAAACCGGTAGCGCGCATCGCTTTCGATGTTGAGCCTGCGTCCGGTCTGGGCGGTGCGGATGGGATCGAACAAAGCGGCTTCGACGAAGACATTGGCCGTCGCCTCGGTGCAGCTCGAGGATTCGCCACCGATGACGCCACCGAGGCTGAGGACGCCGTCGGCGTCGGCGATCGCCGTCATGTCGCCCGCGAGCTCATAGGTCTTGCCGTCGAGCGCCGCCAGGCTTTCGCCGGGCCGCGCCAGGCGCACGGTCAAGTCCCCCGCCAGGGTGTCGGCATCGAACACATGCAAGGGCCGGCAGCGGTCGAGGGTGAAGAAATTGGTGATATCGACCAGGGCCGAGATCGGCTTGAGGCCGACGGCGAGAAGCTTTTGCTGTAGCCAGTCCGGGCTCGGGCCGTTCTTGACGCCGCGAATGACGCGCCCGATGAACAGCGGGCAGGCATCGGCTTTGTCGGCGGGAAAATCGAAGGTGAGGCCAATCGGCGAGGCGAACCCGCCCTTGACCGCCTTGACTTTAAGGGGCTTGAGGGCGCCCATGCCCGCCGCCGCCAGGTCCCGGGCAATGCCGTGGACGCCCAGGCAATCGGCCCGGTTGGGGGTGATGGCGATATCGATGACCGGATCGTCGAGCCCCAGCGCCGCCGCCGCCGCCGCGCCCACCGTGGCGTCATCGCTGAGCTCGATAATGCCGTCATGGTCGTCGCCGAGGCCAAGCTCCGCCGCCGAACACAGCATGCCGGCGCTGTCGACGCCGCGGATCTTGGTTTTCTTGAGATCTAGCCCGGAGCCCGGGATGTGAGTTCCGGCGGCGGCGAACACGCCCTTGAGGCCGGTCCGGGCGTTGGGCGCGCCGCACACCACCTGGACCTTGCCCGCCCCGGTCTCCACCACGCAGACCGAGAGGCGGTCGGCGTCGGGATGGGGTGAGCACGCCGTCACCTCGCCGACGGTGAAGGGCGCCAGGTCCTGGGCGCGGTCGATGATGTCTTCGACCTCGAGGCCGAGCATGGTCAGGGTGTCGGCGAGGGTGCCGAGATCGCGATCGGTCTCCAGATGTTCCCCGAGCCAGCTTAAGGAGAACTTCACCGCGCCAGTCCTCCGGTCATGGTGGGGACATCGAGGGCGGAAAAACCGTAATGGCGCAGCCAGCGCAGGTCGGAATCGAAAAAGGTGCGAAGGTCGGGAATGCCGTATTTAAGCATCGCCACCCGCTCGACCCCAAGGCCGAAGGCGAAGCCCTGATACTCATCCGGGTCGATGCCGCAATTGACGAGCACGTTGGGATGGACCATGCCGCAGCCGAGGATCTCGAGCCAGTCCCCGCCGGCGCCGATGCGGAGCTCGCCGTCCTTGCGGGCGCACCCGATATCGACCTCGGCCGAAGGCTCGGTGAAGGGGAAGAAGCTCGGGCGGAATCGCAACGGCACGTCATCGAGTTGGAAATAGGCGCGGCAGAACTCGGCCACACAGCCCTTGAGATGGCCCATATGGGTGTGGCGGTCGACCACAAGCCCTTCGATCTGATGAAACATCGGGGTGTGGGTGATATCCGAATCACAGCGGAAGGTGCGCCCCAGCGCGATGATGCGGTGGGGCGGCGGCACCGCCATCATGGTGCGGATCTGCACCGGCGATGTGTGGGTCCTGAGCAACCGGGTGGAGCCGTCGGCCGTGGGCGGCAGGTAGAAGGTATCGTGCATTTGCCGTGCCGGGTGGTCCTCGGGGATGTTGAGGGCGGAGAAATTGTGGAAATCGTCCTCGATATCGGGCCCGACGGCGGCGCTGAACCCCATCTCGCCGAAGATCGCCTTCAACTCATCCAGGGTCTGGCTGATGGGATGGATGCGCCCTTCGGCCTCGGGCCTCGCCGGCAGGGTGACATCGACGGTCTCGGCCGCGAGCCGGTCATCGAGGGAGGTGGCCTCAAGCTCGGCGGTGCGCGCGTCCAGGGCCGCGGTGACGTCGCCCTTGATGCGGTTGAGCTCGGCGCCGCGCTCGCGGCGTTCATCCGCCGGCAGCGAGCCGATCGCCTTCATCAGATCGGTGATGCGTCCCTTGCGGCCGACCGCCTCGATGCGGGCCTGGTCGAGCTCCTCGAGACTGGCCGCGGCCGCGGCGGCATCAAGAAGAACTTGGCGGAGCTGATCAAGATCGTTTGTCATATCAGCGCTATCCGTGCCTCAGAATCCAAGAAGGGGCCCTGCCTGAACAGGTCCCCTCCGTCGCGCCGCAAATCGACGCCCAAATGGACGCATGGGGGTTCAGGCGGGGCCAAGAGCCTCTCGGGCCTGTTCCACCAGCGCTTCGAAAACCTCCGGCTCCCGGGCGGCGATGTCGGCGAGCACCTTGCGGTCGATCTCGATGCCGGCCCGCTTGATGCCGTCCATGAATTGGGAATAGTTGAGGCCATGGGCCCGCGCACCGGCGTTGATGCGTTGAATCCACAGCGCCCGAAAGGTGCGTTTGCGGTTGCGGCGGTCGCGGTAGGCGTATTGCAGGCCTTTCTCGACCCGGCCGATGGCGGCGCGAAAGGTGTTCTTGGCGCGCCCGCGATAGCCGGACGCGGCGCGGATGATTTTCTTGTGACGGGCGTGGGTGGTTACGCCCCGTTTGACCCGTGCCATGGTGGCTGCTCCTCAGGCGTAAGGTATGAAGCGGGAGACGACGGCCGCGTCCACCTTCGACATATTGGTGCCGCGGCGCGCATGACGCTTCATCTTCTGGGTCCGCTTGCGCAGATTGTGCCGTTTATAGGCGCGGTTCATGCGAATCTTGCCGGTTGCGGTCAGCCGGAAGCGTTTCTTGGCGCCGCTCTTGGTCTTGAGTTTGGGCATATGACCGCCGGTTTCCCGCCTCGAAAAGGGTTAATGTGGCGCCCCATCCATTGCCTAGGGGCGGCACCATCGCGGCGAGGTTTATAGCGGCCAAACCCGCCAATTGCAAGCACTTGGCTGGTCTTGCCATGGATTGGGGCTAGTGCCCCCCATGCCCCGCCCCGAGTTTATTTTGGGGCCTATTTCGGCGCGATCACCATGGTCATCTGGCGCCCCTCCATTCTGGGGAACTCCTCGACCTTGGCGACGTCCTCGATCTCGTCGCGCACCCGGTCAAGCACCTTCATGCCCAGATCCTGGTGCAGCATTTCGCGGCCACGGAAACGGATGGTGACCTTGACTTTGTCACCCTCGCCAAGGAATTTGGTCACGCTACGCATCTTGACTTGGTAGTCATGGATATCGATGCCCGGGCGCATCTTGATCTCCTTGACATCGATGGTCTTCTGCTTCTTGCGGGCCTCGGCGGCTTTTTTCTGTTCCTGATATTTGAACTTGCCGTAATCGAGGATCTTGCAGACGGGCGGATCGGCGTTGGGCGACACCTCGACCAGATCGAGGCCGGTGGCGTCGGCCCTTTCCAAACCCTGCTCCAGTGGAACGACACCGACCATATTGCCTTCCTCATCCACCAGGCGAATGGTCGAAACCTCTATGAGATTGTTGATGCGCGGCCCCTTGCGTTGGGGCGGCCCCTGATATCGTGGTCTAGCGATGTAACATTCTCCTCAAACCGTTTTTGAACTCATTATTGGGCCCCGCATTGGCGAGACCGAAGCAACATGCCTAGCGGTGGGGGCACCATCGCAAGCATGGCAAAAATCCATGAACGCCTGCTTAACCCCCCGGCATCTCGGCTTCTGATTGAAGTCTAGCGACTGCCTCTTCCAGCGCAAGGGATACTTGCCCCTTGGAACCCAGCCGGCGCATCGCCACGGTGCCGCCTTCGGCCTCCTGCTTGCCAATAGCCAGGATAACCGGCACCTTTGCCACCGAGTGCTGACGCACCTTATAGCCGATTTTTTCGTTGCTGAAATCACATTCGACGCGCAATCCGGCCTCGGACAAGGCTTTGGCGACCTCGGTGGCGTAGGCATCGCTGTCGGATGTGATGGTTGCCACCACCACCTGGAGCGGCGCCAGCCACAACGGGAAACGGCCGGAAAACTGCTCGATCAGGACGCCGATGAAGCGTTCGATCGAGCCCAGGATGGCGCGGTGCAGCATCACCGGGCGGTGACGGTTGCCGTCATCACCGACATAGGAGGCGTCTAAGCGCTCGGGCAGGACGAAATCGACCTGCAGGGTGCCCAACTGCCAGTCCCGGCCGATGGCGTCGCGCAGCACGAATTCCAATTTCGGCCCGTAAAAGGCGCCTTCGCCGGGGTTGAGCACGTATTCCAGCCCCGAATCGGCGACAGCCTCCTTGAGCGCCGCTTCCGCCTTGTCCCACACCTCATCGTCGCCGGCGCGGACCTCGGGCCGGTCGGCGAACTTCACCGTCACGTCGGTGAAGCCGAAATCCCGGTAGACGCTGAGCAGCAAATCGCAGAAATCCTTGGTCTCCGAGGTGATCTGGTCCTCGGTGCAGAAAATGTGGGCGTCATCCTGGGTGAAGCCGCGCGCCCGCATCAGGCCGTGCAGCGCGCCGGAGGGCTCGTTGCGGTGACAGACGCCGAACTCGGCCATGCGCAAGGGCAGATCGCGGTAGCTTTTGATGCCCTGGCGGAAAATCTGCACATGGCCGGGGCAGTTCATCGGCTTGAGGGCCAGGATCTTGTCCTCGGATTCCGCCGTGAACATGAGCTCGCGGAACTTCTCCCAATGGCCCGACGCCTCCCACAGGGTGCGGTCGATGAGAAGCGGCGTGTTGACCTCGATATAGCCGGCCGCGTCCAGCCGGGCGCGGATATAGCGCTGCAGGATCAGATTGAGGCACCAGCCCTTGGCGTGCCAGAACACGCTGCCGACGGCGACGTCCTGGAAGTGGAACAGATCCATCTCGCGGCCGAGGCGGCGGTGGTCGCGGCGCTCGGCCTCTTCGATGCGGAACAGATAGGCCTTGAGCTGCTTTTCCGTGGCCCAGGCGGTGCCGTAGATGCGTTGCAGCATCTCGTTGTTGGAATCGCCCCGCCAGTAGGCGCCGGCGAGCTTGGTCAGCTTGAAGGCCTTGCCGAGCTTGCCGGTGGATGGCAAATGGGGCCCACGGCAGAGATCGATGAAATTGCCCTGGCGGTAGAGCGTGACGTCCTCATCGGAGGGGATTTGCTCGATGATCTCGGCCTTGTAGTGCTCGCCCTCGGCCTTGAAGTACTCGATGGCCTCTTGGCGATTCCAGACCTCGCGGGTGATGGGCTCGTCGCGGCCGACGATCTCCCGCATCCGCGCCTCGATCTTCTCCACATCCTCCGGCGTGAAGGGGTCGGGGCGGGCGAAGTCGTAATAAAAGCCGTCCTCGATCGACGGGCCGATGGTCACCTGGGTCTCGGGATAGAGCTCCTTGACCGCCTCGGCCATGACATGGGCGGCGTCGTGGCGCAGCAGTTCCAGGGCGGAGGCGTGGTCCTGGGTGACGATCTCGATATCGGCGTCCTGTTCGATGTCGCGGCTGAGATCCCACAGCGCGCCATCGACATGGATGGCGAGAGCCGCCTTGGCCAGGCCCGGGCCGATGGCGGCGGCGACGGCGCGGCCAGACACCGGGCCGTCGAATTCGCGTGCATTTCCGTCTGGAAGGGTGATGGCGACCATCAAAAACCAAGGCGTTGGGTGCGGGGCGGGTGATTAAGCTTGGCGAGTGTCATATCTGTCATCGGTAGTGTCAAGGATAGCTCGTGTGAATACCTAGTGTTTCGAGGGCTTATCGCAACCCCCTTAATGCACACTTAACGCCCCGGTGACCTC
>CBDUSV010000151.1:0-7154 GCA_965369885.1 uncultured bacterium | reverse complement strand
TCAAGGGTGGCCTCGGCGGTGAAAACCTCATCGTCAGTGACAACCACGGCTTGGGGCAGCGGCGCTTTGATGCCGCCCAGTTGCGGCAGCGCCAGGCCGGCGCTAAGCCCCACCAGGGTGGCAAGGATGACCGCCGCCGGCAGCGCCGCCGGCCGGAACGCGAACGCCGCGTAGCTGTCATTGAGCCAACCGCCCAGCCTCGGCCACATCCCGGGTTGGGCGGCGGTGATGTCATAGCGATGTATGCGGCCCGCCAACTCCGGCGACGGCGACGGCGCCGGGTCATGATCAAGCACGTCATCGAGCCGGGCAGCCTCGGTCACTGCCTCGCGGGCTTGGAGCGAGGCCGCGAGCAGGGCATGGGCGCCATCACGTTCATCGGCGGGCCAACGCCCGGGCGCGGCGCCGTAAGCGGCGAGAATTTCGCGCAACCGCGCCAGGGTCATGTCGCCGTCTCGTTCGCTGTTCGCCATCATTGATCTCCTGTCAGTACCGCCATCACCGGGGATAGGTCCCGGCGCAATGCGCGCCGCGCCCGGGCCAGGCGGGATTCCAGGGCGCGGGTGCTGATTCCCAGAATTGCCGAGGCCTCCTTGTTGGAAAAGCCCTGGTAATGGACCAGCAAAAGGGCCTGGCGCTGGTGTTCGCCCAAGCCGTCAAGGGCGCGGCTGAGTGCCTTGGAACAATCCAGCCCGCGAACCATGCCGGCCTCGTCGTGATCGGGATGGGGCGGGTCCGCGATGTCATCGAGCGAGCCCGGCCGCATCCGGCGCTTGTGATCGATGCTGAGATTGACCGCCACCCGGTAGAGCCAGGTGCGCAATTTGGCGCCGTCCTTGCGCCAGGTCTTGGCCTTGGCCATGAGCCTGAGAAAAGTTTCCTGGGCGACGTCCTCGGCCTCGCCATGGTCGCCCAGCACCCGGTAGGCATAGCCGAACACGGCGCCGAGGTGACGGTCGACCAGGGGCGGCCAGGCGCTACGGTCGCCGGCCTGGATGCGGCCGAGCAGCTTCTCGTCGATGTCGGCGTCAAGCTGCCCGGCCCCGGGGTGGGGTGTGCCGATGGTTGTGATCCGCGACGGTTGCAATCCCTATGTCCTGTTAGCGGCGATGGCCACGCCGGCCACGCCGGCCACGGCTCCGGCGACTTTGCGGCAGTTCGCTGGCCTCCATGACGCCGTTCTTGTTGGCATCATAGCGCGTAAACCACCTGGTGCTGGGGCCGGTGATCTCATTGCGGCTGAGCTTGCGGTCGCCGTTGGTGTCCAACAGGTCGAACAAAGTCGTGGTCGAGAACAGCCTGAACACCCGGGCGCCACGGCGGAATTCCTTGTCTGAGAGGCTACCGTCGGCATTGACGTCGACCGCGCCCATCAGGCGCTTCTGATAGGCGGTGATCTCCCTGAGGGTGACCTTGCCGTCCTCGTTGATGTCGAAATGGCGGGCGAGGCGGTCGGCCTTGCGGTTGTGCATGATTTCGCCCCCCGGGCCACCCATCTGAGCACCCCCCGGGCCACCCATCTGAGCACCCCCCGGGCCGCTTTTCTGGGCAAGGGCCGACCCGGACATAACCCCGGAAATCGCTAGGGTCGCGGCCAAGGCCAAAGCGGTGGTGGGGTATGAAAATCTGGGCATCGAATGCTCCTCCTGATCAAGGTTAAACCTGGCATCAAAACCAGGCCAAAATGGGGCGGCGGTGATGATCTCCGCCTCTAATTACCTTACACGGCGGCTCGGCCCCAAATCCGTCTTTTAGACAAGAATTTTTTGCTTTCTCGCGCCCCGGATTGACGCTAAGCCATTAAGAGTGCGTACGATCCTTGCCGGAGAACAGGGATGAACAGCCAAGTCCAGGATTTGCCCACCGAAGGAGCCACCGCAGAGGCTATCGACGGCGCGGTGCAGCTCTATTGCTGGCATTTCATGGCCTACCCCCATCTGCCCAAGGATTTCGATGAAACCTATCCCACCGGCTGGGTGACGGTGCCCAACACGCTGTGGGACCGGGAAAAATCGCAAGGCCTCTATCAGGAATATATCGACCAATTGATCGAGGCCGACGGCCTCGGCTTCGACGGCCTGGTGCTCAACGAGCATCACCAGAATGTCTATGGCCTGATGGCGTCGCCCAACCTGATCGCCGCGGCGCTGAGCCAGAAAACCAGCCGCGCCAAGATCGTCGTGCTCGGCAATCTGTTGCCACTTCACCTCAATCCGCTTCGGGTGGCGGAAGAATACGCCATGCTCGACAATATGAGCGGCGGGCGCATCATCGCCGGTTTCACCCCCGGCGGCGGACCTGAGACCTTCAACTACAACGCGCCGTCGGCGCCGTCGCGCGACCAGTTCTGGGAGGCCATGGATCTCATCGTCCGGGCCTGGACCGAGGACGGCCCCTTCACCTTCGAGGGCCGCCATTACCCGCTGCGCTATGTCAATCCGTGGCCGCGGCCGGTACAGCGCCCCCACCCGCCGATCTGGATTCCGGGATCGCGCAGCCCTTCGACCATGCATGAGGTCGCGAAAAGGGGCTATTGCTACTTTTTGTCGTCGCGCAGCCATGGCGGTGAGACCGCCGCGGCGCGCAAGACCTTCACCAAGGTTCTTGAACAGCATGGCAGCCGCTATCACCCGTCGCGCATGGGCATTTTGATGTCGGTCTATGTGGCGGAAAGCGACGAGCAAGCCCGCGCCGAGTCCGAGGAAGGCATCTGGTATTTCCTCAAGAACTGCCTCAAGGGCCATCTCCGGCGCGAAGGCCGCCAACTCACCTTCGGCCCCGGCGTGCCCTATCAAAGCCCGGACGTGTGGGAAACCTATCTGCGCAATACCACCCCCGGCGGAAAGCTGCTCGGCGACACCGAAAACTGGCAGGAGCTCGAGGCCTCGAAATCCATCGTCATCGGCAGCCCGGAGACGGTGTATAGCCGCATGTGGGAGATCTTAGAGCAATCCCAGGTCGGCCATCTGCTGATCCAGTTCCATTTCGGCAACATGGCCCCGGACCTGGCGCTGAAAAGCATGCGCATGTTCGCCGCCGAAGTGGCGCCTAGGCTGCGTAGCGATTCCGCCAAGCTGTTCAATCAGGCCTATCCCGCCGGCCCGCACGGGGGCTAGCCCTGGGCGAGATAATTCGCCGCCAGATCGACGTAATGCTGGGCAAGCTCGGGGATGTAGGCGAGCTCTTCCGTGGTCAGATCGCGCAACGGCTTGGCCGGACATCCGGCCCACAATTCACCGCTTTTGACCCGGGTCCTGGGCGTGACCACGGCGCCGGCGGCGACCATGGCGTGTTGCTCGACCACGGCCTCGTCCATCACGGTGGCGGACATGCCGACGAAGCTGCCGTCCTCCAGGGTACAGGCGTGGATCACCGCATTGTGGCCGACGACGACGCCTGAGCCGATCTTAGTGTCATAGATCGGTGCGGTGACATGGACGATGGTGCCGTCCTGTAGGTTGGTGTCGGCGCCGATGCGGATCTTCTGGACATCGCCGCGCACCACCACGGAATACCACAGAGACGTGCGGTCGCCGATCTCCACATCGCCGATGACGGTGGCGGTGGCGGCGATGAAGACGTCTTGTCCCAGGCGCGGCAAGTGGTTGTGGTAAGGCAGGATCAGACCGCTCATGGGAACAGGGGCTCCTGGGTCAGTGCGGTGGTCTCATCAAGGCCCGAGACCAGGTTGAAGTTTTGTATCGCCTGGCCGGCGGCGCCCTTGACCAGATTGTCGATGGCGCTGGTGACGATGGCGCGGCCAGCCACCCGGTCGGCAAAGACCCCGATCAGGCAGAGATTGGATCCGGCGACGTGCTGGGTCGCTGTGGCGGCCCCTTCCGGGACGACGCGGACGAAGGGCTCAGGCCCATAGCGCGCATCTAGGGTGGCGCGCAAATCCGCCGCACCGGCGCCATTGGCCAGGCGCACATAGATTGTCGACAGCAGCCCCCGGTTCATCGGCGCGAGATGGGGCGTGAAGCTCACCGTCACCTTTGATCCCGCCGCCTCCGAAAGCCCTTGTTCGATCTCCGGCGCATGGCGGTGGTTGGCGACGCCGTAAGGATAGATGCCCTGGCTCACTTCGGTGAACAGGAACGCCTCGTTGGGGGCGCGCCCGGCGCCGGAGACCCCGGACTTGGCGTCGATGATGATGCCGTCGGCTTCGATCTGGCCGGCCTCGATCAGCGGGATCAACGGCAATTGCGCCCCGGTGGGATAACAGCCCGGAACCGCCACCAGCCGGGCGCCTGCGATGTCATGGCGCTTGATCTCGGTCAGGCCGTACACCGCGCCTTTCTGCAACTCGGGCGCCCGGTGGGGATGGCCGTACCATTCGGCATAGGTCTCGATATCGGCAAAGCGGAAATCGGCGGAGAGATCGATGACCTTGAGATGGGTGGGCAGTCCCGCCACCACATCCTGGGTGGTGCCGTGGGGCAAGGCGCAGAAGGCGACGTCAATGCCGGTCCAGTCGGCGTCAGCGGTGGCGACCAGGCGCGGCAGATCGAGCCCGGCGAGATGTGGAAAGACCTCGGCCATGGGGCGCCCGGCGCGGCGCTCGGCGGTGAGTGCCCGGATGGCAACATTGGGATGGCGCGCCAACAGGCGCACCAACTCGCCACCGGTATAGCCGCTGGCGCCGAGGATACCGACACTGATGACCTTGTCTGAAAGTTCCGCCATGATCAGTCATATCCATTTTAGAATGAAACACTAAGGACGCCATAGCAAAAGGGCGCCCCGCCGGGACGCCCTGGGACCGATGGAGATACCCTCCCGGCCTCTAGCTGCGTCCCTACCGCTTGGAGAACTGGTGGCTGCGCCTAGCCTTGTGGCGGCCGTACTTCTTGCGCTCGACGATGCGGCTGTCCCGGGTCAGGAAGCCGCCGGTCTTGAGGGTGGGGCGCAGATCGGGCTC
This sequence comes from uncultured bacterium, assembly GCA_965369885.1. Taxonomy (GTDB): domain Bacteria; phylum Pseudomonadota; class Alphaproteobacteria; order SMXQ01; family SMXQ01; genus JAZFWG01. The sequence goes on along the minus strand of CBDUSV010000151.1, from coordinate 2,233 downwards.
GAACGAACTCAGCGCCTTGGCGACACCGTGACGCACGGCGCCGGCCTGGCCCGAGAGCCCGCCGCCCTTGACCGTGCAATTGACGTCATACTGGCCGGTGCGGTTGGCGGCAGCCAAGGGCTGGCCGATCAGCATGCGCAGCACCGGACGGGCGAAATAGGTTTCCCAATCGCGGCCATTGACGATGATGGCCCCGGTTCCCGGCTTGATCCACACCCGGGCGACGGCGTCCTTGCGCTTGCCGGTGGCATAGGCGCGGCCCTGGGCATCGAGCTTGGGCTCGACAACGGCGTCGGTTTCCGGCGGCGGTGCGCCCTCGACCGCTTGGCGGAGATCGGCGAGATCGCTCAGGGTCTGGGGCCCGGCGGCGGCTTCGGTTGCGGGCTCGGGCGTGGGCTCGGGCGTGGGCTCGGGCGTGGGCTCGGCTGCGGCCTCGGGCGCGGCATCAGCGGCTTCGGTCTTGGCATCAGCGGCTTCGGTCTTGGCGTCAGCGCTTTCGGTCTTGGCATCAGCGCTTTCGGTCTTGGCGTCAGCGGCTTCGGTCTTGCTCTCGGTCTGGGCGTCGGCGCCGGTCTTTTCGTCCGGCTGATTTTCATCGGCCATATCAGGCGCTCCTCTTGTTCTTGGGATTCATCGCCGCGACATCGACGAACTCTGGCTTCTGGCCCTCATGGGGATGGTCGGCGCCGGCATAGACCCGAAGGTTGCTCATCTGCTGGCGGCCCAACGGGCCACGCGGCACCATGCGCTCCACCGCCTTGATGACGACCCGTTCCGGGTGGGCGCCCTCCAGGATCTGGCCGGCGGTGCGTTGCTTGATGCCGCCGGGATACCCGGTGTGCCAATAGAAGATCTTGTTGGCGAGCTTGTTGCCGGTGAGGCGCACCTTCTCGGCGTTGATGACGATGACGTTGTCGCCGCAATCCATGTGGGGGGTGTAGGTCGGCTTGTGCTTGCCGCGCAGCCGGGTGGCGATGATCGCCGCCATGCGACCAAGAACCAGGTCCTCGGCGTCTATCAACAGCCACTTCTTCTCGATATCCGACGGCTTGGCGCTAAAGGTCTTCATGATAGCTCTCAAATCATATTTCCCGGCATTGGGGCGGCGCAGTATGTCACAGGTTTTTTGCAAGTCAACCGGAAAATCCCTTGATTTCCGGATGGTTAGAGAACGGTATCATAATACCGCCAAGTGTGGAAAGCAGATCAATGGGGCACGGGGGCGGCGCGGCGGGGAGGGTCAGACCGCCGTTCGCCGGGTGGATTGGAGCTCTTCGATCTTGCCGGCGACATAGGCGTCGGTCTTGCTGCAGGCCGGGCGCGCGGACACTTGCGCCATGAAGAGCAGGAAACCGCCGGTGACGACGGCAATCGTGATGATTCTCAACAGGTTACGGTTGGACAGCGCCTCGGCGAGGCCGAGATCCCCTGCCCCGATGCTGGCCCCATGGGCCCCTGAAAATTGAAATCCTGCCATCGTCTTGCTCCGAAAATATTTGTCTGATCATAGCACAATCGCGGCAAGATTTCCGCCTGTTCGGCACTTTTCGGCCATTTTTTTACGCCCCGCGGACCATAAAGCTAGCTATTACAGGGTTTTAGCTCTCAGAGGCCGCGTGATCCCTCGGGCACCGCATATTCCCCGCCGGGACTGCCGAGACGCCCCGATCCGAACTTCGACGCCCCTTTTGGCAAGCCGGTCACGACGATCTCGCCGCCATCGATTTCGTAATGGAACTCGGCCAGGGGTTTCTTGGCGCGGGCGCCCTTGGCCGGCTTGATGCCGCTGCCGATCTCGAAGATGCTGAAATGGCAAGGGCAGAGGATCACCGGGCGGTCGAACTTGCGCCCGGTGATGGCGTAAAGCTCCTTGGTGTCACTGATGAAGTTGGTCTCGCAGCGGCGGTGGGAACAGTGGAGGTCGATGACGGCGTATTTGGCTTTCTCGCCGCCGCCGCGGGAGGCGGCAATGTCTTCCGGTAGGCGGATGACGATGCCGGGGATATTTTCTTCTCCCATGACTTCCTTCCCCGATGCCACCGTCTGGGAGATCATGGCCTTATAGCGGAAGCTTACCGTGCTCCAAGGCTTGGCAAGCTGGGACAGCTTGGCGACCTTTTTGCCGCCGGCGGCAACGGCGGGGTTTGAGAACATCGGCACCAGCGATCCGATCAACGGCATCGCCGCCAGGAACTTGAGAAAGCCGCGGCGGGTGCGTTGGCAGGTTTCGCAG
>CBDUSV010000150.1:0-7158 GCA_965369885.1 uncultured bacterium | reverse complement strand
GCCCGGTCGCGCTGGGGCACGGCGGTGAACAATTCCGGGGTTTGGTTGATAAACCTTGTCGTATAGTTGGCGGCAAGAAAGTCGGGATGGTTGATCACCGCATTGAGGAAACGAAGATTGGTCTCGATGCCGCGGACCCGGAATTCGCGCAGTGCGCGGTCCATGCGCGAGACCGCCTCATCGGCCGTGCGGCCCCAGGAGGTGACCTTGACCAGAAGCGAATCGTAATGGGGAAGTATCAGCGCCCCGGAATAGGCGGTACCGGCATCGAGCCGGATGCCGAATCCGGACGCGCTGCGGTAGGTGTCGATGCGGCCGTGATCGGGGGTGAAATTCGCTTCCGCTTTCTCCGTCGTCACTCGGCACTGGATGGCGTGACCGGAAAGCGCGATATCGTCCTGGGGCGGCACGCCGCTGTCCGGCGACCCGATCTTCTCGCCTTCGGCAATGCGGATCTGGGCCTTGACGATATCGATCCCGGTGACCTCCTCGGTGACCGTGTGTTCCACCTGGATACGCGGATTGACCTCGATGAAATAGGTATCCCCGGTGTCGGCGTCCTGGAGGAATTCCACCGTACCGGCGTTGCGGTAGCCTGCCGCACGGGCGATCGAAAGCGCTGAATCACAGATTTTCTGCCTTTGTTCGGGGGACAGAAATGCCGCCGGCGCGCGCTCAATGACCTTCTGATGACGCCGCTGGACGGTACAGTCGCGCTCGAACAGATGGACCGCGTTGCCATGATGGTCGGCCAGGATCTGAACCTCGACGTGGCGGGCATGGCGCACCAGCTTCTCGAGATAAACCTCGTCATTGCCGAACGCAGCCAGGGCCTCGCTGCGCGCCGATTGAATGGCGTCGGCGAGTTCGTCTTCGCCCTCGATCACGCGCATGCCGCGCCCGCCGCCGCCCCAGCTCGCCTTGAGCATAAGGGGAAAGCCGACCTCGCGGGCAAGACCGGCGACCTTTTTGATGTCGTCGGGCAGTGGCGCCGTCGCCGGCATGACCGGGACGCCGGCCTCAACGGCGAGCGCGCGGGCCGAAATCTTGTTGCCAAGACGGCGCATCGCCTCGACGTCGGGGCCGATAAAAATCAGCCCTGCGGCGCCGCAGGCTTCGGCAAAGTCCGGGTTCTCGGAAAGAAACCCATAACCCGGATGTATGGCGTCGACCCCGGCGGAGAGCGCCACTTGGACGATGTCATCGATATCGAGATAGGCCTCGACCGGCCCCTTGTCGGCGCCGACCAGGTAGCTCTCATCGGCCTTGAAGCGGTGGAGCGCCAAACGGTCTTCGTTCGAGAAGATAGAGACCGTGCCAATGCCAAGCTCGGTCGCGGCGCGCATGACACGAATCGCGATCTCGCCGCGGTTGGCGACGAGCAATTTGCCGATTTTCCGTGACGGTTGACGTGCCACAGCCTGCCCCCAATCAAATATCCATAACCACACTGACTATAGGCGAAATTCATTCGCGCTGGATACTTGGTAAAATTCGCGGTGGTGCTAAATTCGCCGGTGTCGCCTTACCTATCCCCAAGGACCGAGGAAGGGCTCGCCCATAAAGCTGTCGGTCAAGGCGGCAACGGTCTCGGGCCACGCCTCCATGGGCTCGACCTTGCGGCGCTGATTGGCAGGACGCGGCTTGCCGTCCCAGCCGACCTGCTCCATTGCGTAATAGAATTGCATGGCGTGGCCGTCCGCATCGAAGGCGAGGAACGAATAATCCAGCCCCGGATTGAGCTCCGCCGGCATCTCGCCGATGCGCATCCCTTTCTCCTTGAGGAATTCGCGGGCGTCCTTGAGCTGAGTGTAATTCGCCACCTGCAGGCCGAAACCGGCGGTGGTGGTGTGGTCGCTCATGCCGAGCACGTCGCGCAGCTCGATGGGATAGAGCACCAGGGAATGGTGTTCGGTGTTGTTGCGGAGGAACACCACCCGGTGACCCTTGTAGTCGACCTGCTCGGTGATGAGAAACCCCATCATGGTGCAATAGAAATCGAGCGACGCCGTCATATTGGTGACGAATATGCCGAGGGGGCCGATCTTGACGATGCGGAACGGCCGGGGCAACAAGGTGCCCTGGACATCGTAGGTCTCCGGCAGGTCGTAGGTGTAGCGGTAGCCCGACATCAGATCGTCGCCCCGGGCCATGGCATCCTGGACCTCGCGGTATTCGCTGACCTGGGGCAAGTCCGGCACCTCTTGGAACTGCCGGTCATGCATGGCCAGGGGCTTGGAATGGCCGTTCCAGCCGATCTGCTCCATGCCGTAATAGAGCTCGTTCTGGTGCCAGTCGGGATCCATCAGGTAGGTGTGCCAGTTGGAGCCCGGCATGTCGCGGCCGGCCCGGATCATATGGCACTGTCTTTGCTTTAGCCATGCGTCGCCATTGACCATTTCGGCGAGGCTGCCGACCTGCCAGGTCATCTGGTTGATGGTCACGCCTTCCTTGGTGCGCCCGCGGGTGTCGGTGGCGGCACGATGGCGGAGGTTACGGAAGGCGAAGGCGTGATGATCGCCGGCATAGCGCAGGAAATAACCTTTGCAATCGCCGAAGTCCTTGTATTCCTCGGGCACCTCCTTGTCGGCAAAGGGATCGCCGACATCGGCAATCTGGAAGCCCATAAGGTCAACATAGAAATGCAGATTGTCATCCATATTGAGGAAATTGAGGCCGATATGGCCGAGGCGGCGAATCTTGAAAGGTTGGTCGAGGAGCACGCCCCCGACATTGCATTTGCCGTTACCGTTTGTCGCATCCATGGGTCATCCCTCCCGTGATTGGTCTCGGCCGTTATCACTCGGCCGGTGCGGTGTCCGCGCGCGCGCCGACCGCCAAAATCGAATCGATGATTTTCTGATATCCGGTGCAGCGGCAGAAATTCCCGGAAATGGCCTGGGTGACATCGGCGCGCGAGGGATTGGGATTGTCTTCAAGCAGCACCTTGGCGGACAACAGCCACCCCGGCGTGCAGAAGCCACATTGCACCGCACCATGTTCGATCGCCGATTCCTGCAAGGGGTGCAACCGGCCCCCGCGGGAGAGGCTTTCGATGGTGGCGATGTCCTTGTCCCGGCAGCGCACGGCTTGGGTCATGCAGCTCAACACCGCTTGGCCGTCGATGATGACCGTGCACGCCCCGCAGGCGCCGATATCGCATCCCCTCTTGGTGCCGGTCAGGGCCAGATCGTCGCGCAGGACCTCCAGCAAGGTGCGGTTGGGCGCGACCTCCAGGGTGCGCTGTTCGCCATTGACCGTCACATCGATTTTTGTCATCTCCCATCTCCCGTGGCGGCCACGGCGGCCTTGAGGGATTCCTTGAGGCCCCGGGCGACATGCAGCTTGACCATGGAACGGCGATATCCCGGTTGCACGCCGACGACATTCTTGACCGGATGAGAGAGCTTCGCCGCCGCCTGGGCGATCAGCTCGATGGCGTCTTCCGTCACAATTTGGCCCTTGAGGTCCGCCACTTCCACGACCGAGCGCGGCGATGAAGCGACCCCGGTCAAGACCACCGCGGCATCCCGGCACGCCATGTCTTTCGGGTCCAGCGTCATCCGGGTGGCGACACCGACGACGGCATAGTCCAGGGTCGCGCGCGGCCGGAGCTTGAAATAGCGCGCGCCGGTGTGGGGCAGGGGCGCCGGACAGTTGATCTTGGTGATCAGCTCGCCCGCCTCGAGCGCCAACGGGCGCGCCCCGTCATCGGTGAAGATATCGGTGACGGGCCGCACCGTCTCGCCATCGCGGCCGGCGACGGTGGCCGTAGCCCCCAAGGCGATCAGCACCGGCGCCATGTCCCCGGAATAGGGCGCCCAGCACTCGTCTGAGGCCGCAACCACGTGGCAGACACAGCCACCCAGCTTGTGGCATGGCGGCAACGACCGCCTTGTGTCCTCGGCGCGGTTGAAAAACATGCAACACGAATCCTGACAAAGATTGCCGGCAACCGTGGCCATGGCCTGCAGTTGGGGCGAGCCAACCTGACGCGCGGCCTCGGCCAGCACCGGATAGTGGCTTTTGACGGCGGGGTCTCCGGCAAGACGGTTGAGGGTGACCAGGGCGCCGATCTCGAGGCCGCCTTCGGGGGTGTATTCAAGCCCATCGAGGCCGGCGATGGCGCCAAGATCGACGATCAGCTTGGTCTGTTTGTTGCCGTCCTTGAGGGCCTGCAACAGATCGGTACCGCCGGCAATCGCCTGCGCAGCCTCACGCCCGGCCTCAAGATAAGCCAAGGCATCGGTCACGGTCTCGGGCGAAACATAATCCATTTCCGGCAGTGCCATGGTCTCATCACTCCATATCTTGGCGCGGGCAGGCCCGGTGGCCTTTGACCCGCAAACCTATTCCTTGCTTTCCCTCGCCTTGCGCGCCAGCGCCGTCAGAATCTTGTCCGGCGTGATCGGCAAGTCCTTGATACGCACCCCCACCGCGTCGAAGATCGCGTTGGCGATGGCGGGCGGCACGGCGACGTTGGTGGTTTCCCCCATGCCCTTGGCGCCGAACGGGCCTTCCGGATGGGGATGTTCGACCAGGATCGAGGCGACCTCCGGCATATCCAGTGACGACGGCAGCTTGTAGCTCAGAAATGACGGGTTCATGATCTGTCCGTCGATGTAGGAGATCTCTTCCGAGAGGGCAAAGCCGAGGCCCATGGAGGCGCCGCCTTCGATTTGACCTTCGCAATTCATGGGGTTGATCGCATTGCCGGCATCGTAGGCGCCCCACAGCTTGAGAACCTTGACCTCGCCGGTTTGCCTGTCGACCTCGACCTCGGCGCCGGCGGCGCCCAGCAGCCAGAAGATCATCGCCCTGGTGTAGTACTCGGCCGGCCCCTCGGCCATCTTGGGGATGTAATACCCCCTGCCCAGCACGGTGCCGCACGGGCCGTAATGGCGCCGCATAGTTTCGGCAATGGAAATCCCGGTCTCGCTGCTGTCGTCGCGGGCGCCGATGCAACTGTCGCGGATGACCAGCTCTTCCTGGTCGATGTCCAGCAGGGGCGCGGCCAGTTCAAACAATTGTGCCTTGGCGTCGGCGGCGGCGAGCCTGACCGCATTGCCCATGTGAAAGGTCGAGCGCGATGATGTGGTCGAGGCGTCGAACGGCGTGAACAGGGTGTTGGGGGCCGCCTTGCGCACCATCCCGACCGGAACCCCCAGCTCCTCGGCGACGATCTGGACCAGGATGGTTTCCGATCCCTGGCCGACCTCGGTGGTGCTGCCCAGGACGTCGACGGTGCCGTCCTCATTGACCTTGACGAAGGCCCCCGAGCCGAAGGGGGTCTTGACCGCCCGTTCCATGCAGGCGACGCCCATGCCGCGGCCCGGGATGCGCGGCCGGTCCTGCCACTTCATCGCCAGGGCGACCTCATCGAGGCATTCCTTGAGGCCTTCGGAATAGAGCGGATAGCCGGTGATGTGCTCCTTGCCTTCGTCATAGATTTGTTTCGCCCGCAACTCGACGGGATCGATGCCCAACTTGTCGGCGATGATGTCCATCTGGGATTCATAGGCCCAGGCACCCTGGGGGCCGCCATAGCCCCGCATGGCGCCGGCGACCGGGTTGTTGGTGTAGACGCAATAGGCATCGATCTTGACGTTCGGGATGGTGTAGGGACCCGCCGCCGAGATGCCGCCGAAACGCAGCACGGTCGGCCCTTTTTCGGCATAGGCCCCGGTGTCGAGATACATCTTCACCTGGCGCGCCAGGATGGTGCCATCGGCGCTGACCCCGGTCTTCATATGCACCACCGAGGGGTGCCTGCGGATGGAAATGAAGTCCTCATCGCGGCTGTAGATGACGCGGATCGGCCGGTTGCGCACCTTCCAGGCCAGGGCCAGGGCACAGGCTTCCGCCTTCAGCCCCCCCTTGCCGCCGAAATTGCCGCCGATATTGGGCGCCGTGATGACCGAGACCGCGCCCAGGGGCAGATCAAGGGCGATGGCGAGCTCCTTGCGGCAGCGGTACGGCGAATCATTGTTGGTCCAAAGCGTGACCTCGTCTTCGTCGCTGACCAGGCAGATCGAGCCATGGGTCTCGATACTGCAATGCTGCTGTGCCGGTGTGGTGAAGGTGTCTTCGAAGATGTGGTCCGAGGCGGCGAAACCGGCCTCGATATCACCGCGGTCGAGTTGAAAGCGGTTGCAGATATTGGTGCCCTTGATCGGTTCGATGCCGGCAACATTGACATAGGTGTGCAGATCTTCGTGGAGCAGGGGCGCTTCCGGCTTGGCCGAGGCCTCGGGATCGAAGATGGCGGGGAGGGGCTCATATTCGACCTTGATCAAGGCCACGGCCCGGGCGGCGGTGGCCTCGTCCTCGGCGGCCACGCCGGCGACGGCTTCGCCGATATAGCGCACCTTGCCCCGGGCCAGGTAGGGCTCGTCGGAGAGCGATTCGCCATGCAGAAAATCGAGCTCGTCGCCGGTGACGACGCCATGGACGCCGGGTAGTTTTTCCGCCTCTGAGGTGTCGATGCTGACGATCCTGCCATGGGCGCATGAACTGCGCAGCATCTTGCCGTAGAGCATGCCGGTGAGCCGGATGTCTTCCATATACAACGCCCGGCCGGTCACCTTGCGCCGCGCATCGACACGGGAAACCGATTCGCCGACGCAGGAAAACTCATCTTCCAGGTCTGATTTGGGGGCCCGGTCCACGCTTGTAAGCTCACTCGTCATGGTCCGACCCCTTGTCAGCTGACCTGGACTGTTATGCGAATGGTTTGACTGGCGGTGTGTCCGATGGATGTACGGGCGGCTTGGCTGGAGGTTTGGCCGGCAAAAATGCGAAGCGGCAAAATCCATAGCGCCACCGACAAGGCCGCGCACAGAATTTCAAATGCCGCGGTATTGACCATGCCTCGTCTCCCTCGGATCATGTCTTCGACAAAGATCAACCAGTTGGTGTCGATGTGCTTGGCGGTCCTATCAACCTGTTGGTATCAATCCGCTTGGTGGTTTCGATCCGCTTTTGGTTTCGATAATCCTGTTAAATATTCAATTACTTAGATTTAGAACTAATTATCAAACCCTGTCAAGCCCTCTTTGGGGCCCACTCCGGCCCACTCCGGCCCACTCCGGCCCATTTCGGCCTTTTCCGGCTTTTTCCGGGCTTTTCCGGGTGATTAAAGAATGTGAGAAAAACCCG
>CBDUSV010000149.1:0-7168 GCA_965369885.1 uncultured bacterium | reverse complement strand
GATGTACAAGCGCGAGAAGGTCAATCCGGCGGCGGGCTGCATGCCGATCATGATCCAGATTCCGGTGTTCTTCGCCCTCTACAAGGTGCTGTTCGTGTCCATCGAGATGCGTCACACCCCGTTCTATGGCTGGATCCGCGACCTTTCGGCCGCCGACCCGACCTCGATTTTCAATTTGTTCGGCCTCATCCCCTACACCCCGCCGGATTTCCTGATGATCGGGGCCTGGCCCCTGATCATGGGGGTCAGCATGTTCCTGCAGATGAAGCTCAACCCGACGCCGGCGGACCCGATCCAGGCCAAGATCTTCATGTTCATGCCGATCTTCTTCACCATCCTGTTGGCGCCGTTCCCGGCCGGACTGGTGATCTATTGGGCGTGGAACAATTCGCTGTCGATTGCCCAGCAATGGTTCATCATGAAGCGCTCCGGCGCCATCTGACGCCACCGGGCTGGAGCGGGAGAGGGAACGGGAGCCAAGCCATGATGGCAAAACGGGCACGTACCACCAATGACAACGCCGATTTGGCGCCCCCGGAAGCGGGCGATGCCGACGCCGAGGAGGCGCGGCGCTTGTTCGCCCAGTCCTGCAGCTTCGTCGCGGGCGCAGCCAGCACCGATCAATTGCCGGCGCCGGATCTTCCCGAAATCGCCTTCGCCGGCCGTTCCAACGTTGGAAAATCAAGCTTAATCAATGCCTTGACCGGACATAATACCTTGGCACGGATCTCGCGCACGCCGGGCCGGACGCAACAGATCAATTTCTTTTCACTTGGCGACCGCTTGATGCTGGTCGATCTGCCCGGTTACGGTTATGCCAGGGCCTCCAAAAGCCGCATCCGGGACTGGACCAGAATGGTCGAGGATTATCTCGCAGACCGCACCAATCTGCGCCGGCTGTGTCTTTTGATCGATGCCCGCCACGGCTTGAACGGGGCCGACCGTGACATGGTCGCCATGCTCGACATTGCCGCGGTCTCCTATCAACTGGTGCTGACCAAGGCCGACAAGGTCAAGCCGTCGGCGGCGGCGCCAATCCGTGATCTCGGCCGGGAATTCGCCGGACACGGCGCCGCCCATCCCGACATTGTCGTCACCAGCGCGCGAACCGGCGCCGGCATCGCCGAATTGCGCACGGCCCTCGCCGCGCTAGCGACGGCGCGGCAATTGGGCTAAAGTCCGCCGCCATGAGTTCGATAAAAAAACTACCGGCGTCCGACCGCCAGATCTGGCTCGACAAGGCCAAGACCCTGTCGGAAGCGCTTCCCTATATGCGCCGTTATTCCGGTGAGACCTTCGTCGTCAAATATGGCGGTCATGCCATGGGCGACGAGGAGCTCTCCCGTGCCTTCGCCCGCGACGTGGTGCTGTTGAAGCAGGTCGGCATCAACCCGGTGGTGGTCCATGGCGGCGGGCCCCAGATCGGCGCCATGCTGGATCGGCTCAAGATCAAGAGCTCCTTCATCGAAGGCCTCCGGGTCACCGACCGCGAGACCGTGGAAATTGTCGAGATGGTGTTGTCCGGGTCGATCAACAAACAGATCGTGACCTCGATCAACGAAGCCGGCGGCAATGCCATTGGACTTTCGGGCAAGGACGGCAACCTGATCCAGGCCCGCAAGCTGCGCCGCACCCACCGGGTAAGCGATTCCAACATCGAGAAGATTCTCGACCTCGGCTTCGTCGGCGAGCCCCACCACATCAGATCGAAAATCCTCGACGAGTTGGAGGATTCCGACACCATCCCGGTGATCGCCCCGATCGGGATCGGCAAAAAGGGCGAGACCTTCAACATCAATGCCGACATGGTGGCGGGCGCCATCGCACCGGCGGTCGGGGCAACCCGATTGCTGATGCTGACCGACGTCGCCGGGGTGCTGGATACGTCGGGCAAGGTGATCAGCGAACTGACCGTAACCAAGGCGAAGCAAATGATCGCCGACGGCACCATCCATGGCGGCATGATCCCCAAGGTCGAAACCTGCCTGGGCGCCGTCGAGGCCGATGTCGATGCCGCCGTCATCATGGACGGCACCGTTCCCCACGCCCTATTGCTGGAAGTCTTCACCGAACACGGCGTCGGCACCCTGATCAGTCCGAGCTAGGCCCAAGGAGGCCTAATTACCGAAGAATTCGATCAACCATTCCATCTCGTCTTCGGACAGCGGGTATTCGATGCCATTCTGGGCATTGATGAGATCCCGGGGCCCGATATGGGCGAAGCGGGTCTGCAGTTTCACCGCGAAGCGCATGCCAAATCCGGCTTTCCAGGCCAGCGCGGTGATACCCTTGGCGCTGTGCGCCGACACCACCTTGTCGACCAACAGGGCCGGCACCCCGGCCTTCAGCGCCAGAGCCTCGGTGACGAAACCGTGATGGCCGCCGCCGAGCGCCTCGTCAACCGCCTCTTCGTCAAGTTTTCCTTTGGCGTCAAGCCGTTGGACATGATCGGAAAGGGTCTGGCCATGGTCAGGGCCACCGTTGATAAAAGCCCCACCATTGCCGTCAGAGGCCATGCCGTCGAATTCGTAGTGTCCCTTGGGCTCATGGGATTCAAGGCGGCGGTGGACGGTTAGGGCGACTTCACGCATGGTATCGGGGTCCAAATCGCTGCGCGCCTGCAACACCTCAAGCAGCGCATCGGCAACGAAAGTGGCGAGTTTCTTGGCCGCCTTGTCCGGCAAATGGGACCGGTGCACCAGCGGCGACTGCCACTCCTTGACCTGGGCCGAGCGTTCCACCAGCATGTCCAGGGTCTGCTCGCGGATTTGGGCGCTGGGATTGGCGAGCAGCCGGGTGATGGCGGGAATATCGTCGCAATCGACGATGGCATCTGACACCTGGGCCGAGACGTTGGACCGCCGCGAGATCGCCGAGAGCGTCCCCTGCCCGCCACGGGTGATGATTTCGAGAATGTCGTCGTCGGTGAGCAACGGCGAGAATTCCAGCACCGGGGCGGCGACGGAAAGCTCGGTATCCATGGCCAGCCGCTTGACCACGCTGGGCGGCGCCGAAGCCACGTCCTTGAGGGTCTCGGCCAGGATCTGACGCACCCGAACCAGTTGGTCGCGGGCAAGGATCTCGAGAATCTCGTAGGTGGCCTGTTGCAGGCGGTTTTGCTCTTCGAGGCTAAGCTCGGGTGTAAGGCGGGCGATCTTGTAGGCCAGGTCACAGCGCACCCGTTCGTCTCTGTCGTGGGCCAACAGCAAATGGGCCTTGGACGGAGTCATTTCGTTGGCGACGATCTCTAGGCGAACCTCGGTGCAATCATCCTCGGCGAGGTAATAGAGCACCTCGGGACGCAGATCCTTGCGCGCCGCCAGGCACTGGCGAATGTTGGGATCCGGATGGCGGGCGAGATCGCGGGCATCCTCATAGCCCAGATTGTCCGCCGAGACGACCTCCCGGGCGGCGCCATCGACGCCACCAAGACCGATCTTGGCCATCAGGCGGCTCATTGCCTTGATCATGGCATTACCGCCTTTCCGTCCGCCTCACCGCCCGGCGCCGCCGGAGGTGCGATGCTGTATTTGCCCTTGCCGGCACGCTTGGCCTCGTACATCGCCTCATCGGCACGCGCCATAAGCTCATCCAGGGGTTCGCGTCCGTCCGGGTCGATAATGGCCAAACCGATGGACAAGCCAAGGGGGGTGTCGTCATCGCCCGAAAACTCCATCAATTGAACGCGCCCGGACTCGAGCAGATTGAGCGCCTTGGCCTCGGCATTGGCGGCGTCCATGTCCTCGAACCACAAGGCGAATTCATCGCCGCCAAACCGCGCCACCAGATCACTGGCACGGGTGTTGCCGATCAGAATCTGAGCCAGGCACACCAAGGCGTCATCTCCCCTTTGGTGGCCGTGAATGTCGTTGACCATCTTGAAATTGTCGAGGTCACAGAACAGCAGGGCCGCCGGGGTGCCGGCGCGGCTGATGCGCTGATAGCGGCGATTGAGCTCGGCGTTGAAGGTTCTCCGGTTCAACAGCCCAGTCATGGAATCGGTGCGGGAGAACTTCTGGAGCCGTTCATGGTTGGTGATTTGTTCGATGGCGATGCCAAGCTGGTTGGCAACTTCGGCAAAAAGGTCATGGTCGCCATCGGTCCACGGCGCGCCCTCCTGGGGCCGCCACAGCGCGATAGCGCCGTTCACGCCCTCGTGGTGGCGAGTGGCGACCACCAGCACGTGCCCCCCCTTGGTGTCCAGCGCAAAGGGTTCAGCCCGATCCTTGGCTTGGGTGAGGATGTCGTCTTCCGCCAGGGTGACAGGCAAGGCGCCGTATTCGGCGGCCGCCTCGAACCCCTTGTCGCCAAGACACCGGTAGATACGGCACCCCTTGGCGGCGATGGCGCGGGCCGTCGCCGAAGCCGCGGCACTCAGCATGTTCAAGGGATCGACTTCATCGCGAATGGTGCGCACCATATAGGCTAGCAGCCGTTCGCGGTTGCGGGCATGGGCCAGGGCGTCATCGCGTTCACGGGCATCGGTGATGTCGCGGCACACCCCGCGGACACCGATCAAGTCGCCTTTGCGGTCTTTGAACGGCACGGAAGATGTCAACAGACAGGCCGGCGTGCCATCGATACGGCGGAACCAGATTTCGGCTTCGGTGACCGGTTCGGCGGCAACAAACGGGTTCGTGGTCTCGGCCCCCGGCGCCTCGACAATGAATTTCCCGGAATCACGTCCGACCAGTTCGTTGGCGCTATAACCGAGCGCGCCGCCGGAAGAAACGAAGACGAAAGTCCCGTCATCACTGGTTTCCCAGGCGAACGCACTCGAGGCATCCACCAGGTCCTTGTAGCGCTGCCGTGATTCCACCAGGGTTGTGCGCAAATTATGTTCGAGCAGAACGTCACGGCCCAGAATCAGAGCCGAGGTCCCATCGCCCAAAGGCAGGATCGTGATCTCGAGACGGCCACCACCCATGGCCTGGGGCATATCCATGGTCTCGACGGTGGCGCCGTCATCGGCAATTGAGCGTTCGGCGAGATGGCTCAGCAGCGCCGCGCGGCCTTCGTTGAACGCATCGGCGATGAAGGCGCCGAGCTGGTTGTTGGCGAGCACCCGGTGGCTGTTCTCACCCTCGCGGCACAGCAGGACTGCGGGACCCGGATAGTGCGCGAACGCCCCCGAATCATCGGCGAACAGGTCTGCGGCCACAGCAGAGGCACGGGTCATGCCCGAACCCCACCATCGCGATTTCAGCCTTGGCCATTTCATTGCCATCTTCCCGCAACCATTTATGAGAAAATGCCCCAGCTCACGATCAAGTCCGCAAAGGTCTAGTTGAACAGGTTGGGATGGGGGGCCTCGAACACGGTGATGTCGGATGAAGGCCTACCGAAGAGATAGCCCTGGCCGTAATCGACACCGCATTCACGAAGGAAACCGAGGCATTCTTCGTCCTCCACCCATTCGGCGACGGTGACGATGCCGAGATCGTTACACATCCCCGCCATCGCCTTGAGGAATGCCGTGCCCTTGTCGGTGGAGAGCGCGTTGCGCACATAGCCGCCATCGATCTTGACCACATCAATGTCGAGGGCACGCAGGTACTGGAAGGCGGCGGCGCCGGCGCCGAAATCATCGAGGCAGATCATGTGGCCGGCCTCGCGCAGTGACTGGACGCTACGGTTGACCGCCTCGAGTTCGGTAATGCGGGCCGATTCGGTGATTTCGAACAAAATGCGGTGACGCAGGTTGCTTTTCTTCCGCAACAGAGCGTGCAAGGCATCGACG
Organism: uncultured bacterium; assembly: GCA_965369885.1. Classification (GTDB taxonomy): domain Bacteria; phylum Pseudomonadota; class Alphaproteobacteria; order SMXQ01; family SMXQ01; genus JAZFWG01. The sequence goes on along the minus strand of CBDUSV010000149.1, from coordinate 1,428 downwards.
AATCGTGGCGAACTGATGGAACTGCCGGACAGGTTCACAGCCACCATGTATTGCTGCCCCTTGCGGCCGGCCTTGTCGAGCCACTTGACCACCTTCTCGCACATGGCGAGGTCGAAGTCACAGATCATCCCGGTTTGCTCGGCGAAGGTGATGGCTTCATATGTCGGCACATTGTTGCCAAGGGTATCGAAGCGGACCAGGGCTTCGAAATGGTGGGGAAGGCGCGTCGTTAGATCAACAATCGGCTGGAACGCCATGTTGAAATTGGCCGAGGACACCAACGCCTTTAATTCGCTGGTACGGTGCACCACCTCGCCGGCCATGGAATAGAGGCTGGTGGAAAGGGTTTCGATGGCGAAGTCTCCCGCCGGCGCGGCGCAGAAATGATCGGCGGCGTAAACCACCGCCTTGACCGTATCGGCTTCGCTGATCCCGGTCACGTCCAGATCGACGGTCGCCGAATCGATGTCGAAGCCGCCCTTATCGGGATCGAGTTCGTGGGCGTTGGCGGCGATCTCCTGGACCAGGGTTCCCATGTCCTCGTCCTTGGTGTGGACGAGACCGAAACAGTCTTCACAGAACTGACCCACGAGCCGGCCGTTGATCGACCGCGCGCGCAGCGAACGGCCAAGGCCCGTCATCATGCGGCGGCGGACGCTGGCTGGACGCCTTTGGGTGAACTCCGCCAGTGCGGCGAGCCGCAGGAAGGTCAGTTGGTAGTCGTCACCGCTGTCGCGCAGCGCCAACAGCTCCTTGCCGACCTGCTCGGCGAAACTCTGGGCCTTGGACAGGGTCGTTTTGCCATTGCCGGTGGTTTCGGTGGGCCGCTTGTCTTGAGACAGCCTGAGCGTCAAGAAGTAATGCCCATTCATGTCGGGCAAGTGATAGCCGCCCAGCGTCAATGGCGGTGATTCGCCATCGGGGCATTCGAGATGGATTATGGCGCTTTCGATACGCTCTCCTATGGAGGCGTGTTTCATGATCCGGCGCACCAGCGACCGATCCTTCGTCGAAACCAAGTCAAGGAAGGACATCTTGAGAAGGTCCTGGGGCGATCGGCCGACAAGCACCACCGTGGCACCGGCGGCAAAAACGATCCCTAAATTCGGGGCGAGCTCCAACATCACGTCCGACGCGCAAAACGCGGGCACGGTAAAACGGTCACCGTCAGCGCCCATGGCGCTATCATGACCGTTCCCTGGGAAATAAGTTGTGGGCTCTGGCTTCATTGTTATCCTACTTGGATATCAACCTTCGGCATCCTGCCTATCAACGCAACGTCGCTTACCGATTTGCCGCCGGGCCGCGGGTCACGCACCTGAAAGGAACTCGAATTCGCATTCATCCGGTTCCTAAAATCTCATCGATTCACAAAGGGTCATCGCACCTGGATCATAGCCCATGAGACCTTAAGGAACGGTTACATCC
>CBDUSV010000148.1:0-7170 GCA_965369885.1 uncultured bacterium | reverse complement strand
CTAGTCCTTATCGCCGGCCAGCTGTTCGCCGGTTTGTTGCTCGAAATATTGCACCAGGGCGGTGTGATCGGCGTCGCCGCCAATCGCCGCCTCGGCCTCGCTCCAGAGTTTTGAACAGGCCTCGGCAAGGGGCGCGAAACTTTCGGTCTGGCGCGCCAGATCGGCGGCGGCGCCAAGATCCTTGGCCATGAGCCCGAGGGAAAACCCCGAGGCAAAGCTGCGGTTGAGCACGAACTGGTTGATCTTGTTCTCGGTCGAGTTGTTGCGGCCCGAGGATTGATTGAGCACATCGACCATGACAGCTGCATCGAGACCGAAGCGCTGGCCGATCAACAGGGCCTCCGATGCCGCGGTCAGGCCGGCGGCGGAGACATAATTGTTGAGCGCCTTCATGGCATGACCCGAGCCCAGGGGGCCGGTGGCCAGGATGCTCCGGCCCATGAGCGCCAACACCGCCCGGCAGGTCTCGATGATGGCGCCCTCGCCACCCACCATGATCGCCAGGGTTCCGTCTTCCGCGCGCGCGACACCGCCCGACACCGGGGCATCGATCATGGCAATCCCCAGATCCGCGAGCTCGCGGCCAAGGCCGCGGGTCGCCATCGGCGCCGATGAACTCATATCCATGAGGATGGCGCCCGGGGAGAGGCCCGAGGCGATGTTGTCACCGTCCCCATCCCCAGTGCCGAGCATGACCTGGCGCACGTCCTCGCCGTCGGGCAGCATGGTGATGACCATGTCGCATGCACGGCCCAGTTCTTCGAGCCCCTCGGGTACCTGGACATCGAAGGCCTTGGTGAAACCGGCAAGGGCAACCGGGTCCTTGTCGGCGACGAAAAGGCTCAATCCGCCCTGGCATAACCGCGCCGCCATGGGACGGCCCATATGGCCGAGGCCGACAAAGCCGACCCGGGGGCTGTGATGGGAACCGGCGCCGGCGCTCATTCTTCGAGTTCTGCGAAGACCTCGCGGGCGACACGAAAACTGTCGATCGCCGCGGGCACGCCGCAATATATGGCGGTCTGCAGGAATATCTCGGTGATCTCGGCCTTGCTCACCCCGTTGTTGAGGGCGCCCTTGAGGTGAAGCCGGATCTCATGGGGCCGGTTCAATGCGGTCAGCATGGCGAGGTTGATCATGCTGCGGGTCTTGCGGTCGAGGCCGTCACGCCCCCACACCGCGCCCCAACAATATTCGGTGACCAGTTCCTGCATCGGCTGGTTGAATTCGTCGGCCGCGGCGATCGCCTGGTCGACATATTCGCGGCCCAGAACCTCGCGGCGGATCTCAAGACCCTTGTCATAGATTTCGTTGCTCAATTCCCGTTCTCCCTTATTGTGGCCGGAACCAAATGAATGAAGGCGCACTTTACGCGCAGCACGAACCTCAATCCAGGCAACATGGGCCAGGCAACTTGCGTAGACATATTGGACAGGAGAGATGGAAATGGCCAAGCGGCAAGTGATCGAATTCCCCGGAATGTATCAGCATTCCAATCCGGCGCCGGGCTGCATCAAAATCGGCAATATGGTGTTTTCCGGATCGATCTCGGGCTTCGATACCGAGACCCAGTCGGACCCGGACGGCCTTGATGAGCAGATCACCAACGCCTTCGACAATCTGCGCCGCACCATCGAGGCCGCCGGCGGCACCACCGACAATATCGCCCGGTTGATGATCTATCTGCACGACATGGACCACCGCGACATCGTCAACCGCGAATGGCTCAAGATGTTTCCCGATGAGGCCAACCGCCCGGTGCGCAAGGTGCTGACCGCCGACATCCCCAAGCGGCTTCACATCCAGCTGGAAATGACCGCGGTGCTATGAGCTATCTGTGCGTTATCCCGGCAGTCCGGGAATGCGGATGGTGGAGATGGCGAAATAGATGATGGCGGCGATCAGGGCGGTCGCCGGCACGGTGATCAGCCAGGCCATGATGATGGTGCGCAGATGGGACCGCCGCACCAGTTTCTTGCCCTGCCAGGTCCTGAGCGCCTCCTCGGCGCGCCGGGTCAGATGGGCATAATCGTCATATTCCCGCCCCTCTGATTCACCCTCAAGCAGATCCTCGACGACGCTGCGGCGCCAGCGCAATTCCGAACGCGCGGTATCGAACAGCTCGGGCTCGCGGTCGTCGTCGAACAGTTCGCGGATGGCGCGGACCTTGTCGGCCTGGTTCTCGAGATATTCGCGCAGGAAACCGACACCGAAGATGGCGCCAAGGGCGATGTGGGTCGAGCTCACCGGCAAGGCCATCGCCGAGGCCAGGATGACGGTGACCGATGCCGATAGCGCCACGGTGAAGGCGCGCAGGCGGTCGATCTCGGTGATCTCGGTACCGACCCGGCGCACCATCCTCCTGCCATAAAGAGCAAGACCGGCGGCAAGGCCGAAGGCGCCCACCACCATGACCCAGGGTGGGATGGTGACCTTGCCGGCGATGCCGTGCTCGCCCACCGCATGGACGATCGCCGCCAGGGGTCCGATGGCATTGGCGACGTCGTTGGAGCCATGGGCGAAGGACAACATCGCCGCCGAGAAGATCAGCGGGATGGTGAACAGGCGGCTGACATCTTCGCGGGTGTTCTCCATGGTCCTTGCCGCGGCCGCCACCATAGGCCAGACCATGATCGTGACCAGGCCGAAGCTCGCCACCGACAAGGTGATGATGGTGGCGGTGTCGAGCTTGATCACCTTCTTCAGCCCCTTCATCAGAAGATAGCCGGTAAACGCGGCGGCCATGATGCCGACCAGGACCGGCACCCAGCGCCGGGCGGCGGCGATACGGTCTTCGCGGAAAACGATGGCCCCCTTGATGAAGGCGAGGAACGCCGCGGCGATGGCGGCGCCGAGAACCGGCGAGATCACCCAGCTGGTTGCGATCTTTCCCATCACCGCCCAATCGACCGCGGTCATGCCGGCGGCGGCAATCCCGGCGCCGAGAACGCCGCCGACGATGGAATGGGTGGTGGAAACCGGAGAGCCCACCGTCGTTGCGATATTGATCCACACCGCCGCGGCGAGAAGAGCCGCCAGCATGAGGCGGACGAAACTCCCGACATCATTGATGTGGGTGGGATCGATGATGCCCTTGGAGATGGTGCCGACCACTTCACCGCCGGCAATCCATGCGCCGGCGGTCTCGAACACCGCGGCGATGGCAAGCGCCGCCGTCATGGTCAGGGCGCCGGAGCCGACCGCGGGACCGACATTGTTGGCGACGTCATTGGCGCCGATATTGAGCGCCATGTAGGAGCCGACGACACCGGCGACAACCACCACCAGGGCAGTGGGAAGCCCCATGACCTGGGTGGTGACATAGGCCGCGGTGCCGACCAGGACCAGCAGTCCGGCGACAAGGTGGCTCAGGGAATGGCGGACGGGCTCGGGCGTGGGTGTGGGCGTGGGTGGGGGGCTGCCGGAGCTGTCGGTGGCGACGGTCATGTCAGCCGCAATTTCCCATATCACGCGTTATAAAAAAAAGAATGGGTTCTATTGGGGAAATCCTGCTCAAGGCGAGGTTTTGATAGCAGAAGGAAAACCGCGAGGCAACAGGAGAACGGCGCTTAAGCTATGTTTTTTGCACACTCCTGGTATCACTTTCAGCCATGGCAAGGATTTCTTAACCACGCCGGGGGATTGTAGGGGTGGGCTAAACCCCTTTCGCATGTCATCACCCCGGAGCGCCATAGATGAAATATGCCCTGCCCTTTGTTTTTCTTTTCGGGCTCCTTGCCGCCATCCCCGGCGCCAGCGCCTTCGTGCCCGAAGACGTCGACATGCTCAAGACCACGGGCAATTGCCGCAAGTGCGACCTCAGCAAGATCAATATCCCCCGCGCCACTCTGATCGGGGCCGATCTGCGCGATTCGGTGTTGACCGAAGCCAACCTCGCCAACGCCAACCTGCAAGGGGTTCGGTTCGCCGGTTCCAACATGATCAAGGTCAAGCTCAGGGACGCGGTGCTGATCGATGCCGATCTCTCGGGCGCCAATCTCAACATGGCCGACCTCACGGGCGCCTTCCTGAGCGGCGCCAATCTCAAGGGCGCCGTCCTCATCGGCGCCGGGCTGAAAGATGCCGATTTGCGCCGCGCCAACCTGCACAAGGCCGATTTGTCCGGCGCCAACCTGACCCGGGCCAACCTCAAGGGCGCCGCCCTGATCGGCACCGATCTCCATGGCGCCTTCCTCGGCGACGCCAATCTCAAGGGCGCGGCGCTGACCGGCGCCGACCTCAAGGGCACCAACCTTGCCGGTGCCGACCTCAGGGGCGTCAATTTCTCCAAGGCCGACCTGTCGGGCGCCAATTTCAAGGGCGCCAATCTGCGCAATGCCACCGGTCTGAGCTGCGCCAGGCTCAAACGGTCCAAACGCTGGGAGTTGGCCCACCGCAGCCCCTGGCTCGCCTGCGGCGCATCGGTGCCGCCCGCCTGACAGACCGGCGCCGTCATCCGGACGCGTGGCCACGGTGAAACCGGTACCCAAGCCTAAAGCGCTATGATAAATATGGCGGCCATGTGGTCGCCGACGAGGACCGCCGTGTCCGCCGTTGGGGGATAGTTTAATGGTAAAACTCGCGGCTCTGACCCGCGCAATTCCAGTTCGAATCTGGGTCCCCCAGCCACTCACTCGCTCTTAAGCCGTGCCCTCTTGGAAGCCGGGGTGCCGCCACCTGATAGCTCGGGGCATCGCCATATTGGAACCAAGCCGGACGATTGACAGCCCAGGCGTGCCATTGCGCACCGAGATCGCGATCTATGGTGTCGGGTTCTTTCCGGTCTGCACCTATTTCATGACCATCACCATCATGCCGCTGTGGGTGGCGCAGATGGATCTGTCGCCCTTTCTGCTCGGCATCGCGCTGGGCTGCCGGCCGGTGCTGCCCTTGTTTTTCTCGATCCATACCGGGGCCATGATCGACCGCATCGGCGGCCGCAAGGTGATGATCTTCTTTGCCGTCATCCTGCTTGTGCCGCCGGCGCTTTACCCCGCCATGCCTTGGGTGTGGGCGGTGATCATATTGCAGATGATGATGGGGTTGGCCGATTCCATGGGCTGGCTGGGAGCACAGGCCTTGGTCGGCCAGCTCATGGGAGGCCGAACATCCAACACCGTGCGCCTGGCCCTGGCGTCCCGGGTCGGCAATGTCATCGGCCCGATCATGGCCGGCGCCGCCTGGGACCATTGGGGGCCATGGGGGACCTTCGCCATGATCAGTCTGTGGGCGTCGGGCATGTTGGTGTCGGCCTTGATGCTGCCCAAATGGTCCCCCGGCACCCCATCCTCAAGTGACGTGAAGCCCGCCGCGGCGCCGCGCCCGGCACTCAGCGCACTTGTTCCCGATCCCGCCGATTACATCGCCACATTCAAGATGCTGGCCGCCCCCGCCCTCGCCATCACGGTGATGATCGGAATGATGACCCATGTGGGAAACAACATTCAGTCCACCTTCTATATCGTCTGGCTCAACGGCATGGGCATATCCGGGACCCTGATCGGATCCCTGCTGTCGATCTCGGCGATCGTCGCCGGCGCAGGCACGCTTCTGGCGGCGCCGTTGGGCCGCCTCGTCCCGCATTATTGGCTGTTGTGGTTCGTCGTCGCCGCGGCCATCGTCCTCATCGCCATCACGCCGCTGCTCGGCAGCTACATGGTGCTGATGGTTGTGCTGTCGGCGCGATCGGGCTTTGGCGGCATCCATCAGCCCCTGGTGATATCCCTGATGTTGAAGAACGCCGGGGAAGGATCCGCCGGCAGGGTCATGGGGCTGCGCGGCACGGCGAACCGTGTCGCCTCGATCGTCGGGCCGGTGTCGATGGGTGCCATCGCCGAGGTCATCGGCATCGAGGCGAGCTTTTACGTGATCGGAGCCATCGCTTCCGCCATCATGATCTACATCGCCTGGCGCATGACCTTCCACCCGGAAATCCATGACAAGGCCCGGGAAGGTTAGGGTCCGTACTCATAAAGGGTTGTGGTGCTGGCGGCCCAGGGATCATGACTGGCTAGGAGCGAAAAGCGCAGCAGTGCCCGCCACTTCAAGCTTTTCGCAACGACGTCCGGTCTTGATCCCTGGACCGTCCCACTTGGATTTGCCGGGATTGACCCGGTTTCGCGTCGCTCGTCCTTGCATATGCCCAGCATGTCCTGCGTCCTCGTTCCTAAAACCGGGTCAATCCCGGCAAACCAGCGCCATAACCCTTTATGAGTACAGACCCTGGGTCCGTATCGGTGCCGGCGATAATCGGTTAGACTCCTGCAAAAGCCCCCCAAGCGTTAGGAACTCAATGCCACAAGACCGACGGCCCAAGATGACATCGGGGATGCATCCCCCCTCACCCGCAGCGGTTTCAACCTTCATCCATCGCCACATGCAAAAGGCCCGGTCTTGACCGGGGCGGCGCCACCGGGCGGCACCGACGCGCAAGATCAGGAGCCATCCCAGGCGTCCGGCATGGCGGCGTTTCGCCATCGCGATTTCGGGCTGTTTTTCTTCGCCAAGCTGTTCGCCATGACCGCCTTCTACATAATCCTGGTGGCGCTGGGCTATCATGTCTGGGACCTCACCGGCGATCCCATGAACCTGGCCTATATCGGCCTTACCATGTTCGGCCCGGCGATCGGGTTGGCGCTGATCACCGGCTATGTCGCCGACCGCTTCGACCGCCGGCTGATTCTTGCCATCTGCTATGTGGTGATGGCCACGGCCTCGTCGCTGTTTTTCATGTTCGCCACATCAGCGACCAAGGAGATATGGCCGGTGTTTGTGATCCTGATCCTTTACGGGACCGGACGGGCGTTTTACATGCCGACATCGAACGCCCTGGTGCCAAACCTGGTGCCGCGCGGCGTTTTTCCCAATGCCATCGCGTGGAACACCACCGCCAACAAGACCACCCAGATCGTCGGCCCCGCCTTGGGCGGCCTGCTCTACGATTTTGGGCCCGAAGTGGCCTATGGCACCGGCACCGTGGTTTTCGTCATTGGCGCCCTCACCATGGCGATGATCAAAACCCGCTCGCTCGGCGGCGGCAAGGAGCCGCCCAACTTCAAGATCCTGTTCGCCGGGATCAATTACGTCTTCAACAAGAAGATCGTCCTTGGCGCCATCACGCTCGATCTGTTCGTCGTCTTGATGGGCGGGGCGACGGCGCTGCTGCCGATC
>CBDUSV010000147.1:0-7187 GCA_965369885.1 uncultured bacterium | reverse complement strand
CTGAACGCCATCATCGGCTTTTCCGAGGTTGGCACTGGCAAGGTTCTTGGACCAATATCAGATACTTATCAGAGTTACTTCAACGATATTCTAAAGGCCGGGCAGCATCTCCTGACCCTCATCAGCGACATCTTGGACACCGCCAATATCGAGAACCAGGAGGTGTCCATCGAGACCGAACCGGTCCGCGCCAAGGAGCTCATCAACGAGGCACGGTCCCTGGTGGCGTTGCGCGCCGAAGAGAAGAAACTCGACATGGACCAAATCGATATCGAGGACAACTGGACCCTGCTGGTCGACCGGGTGCGGGCGCGCCAGATCTTCGTCAATCTGTTCTCCAACGCCATCAAATTCAGCCCGGAAGGCGGCAAGATTGGTATCGAGATTGCCGAGACCCCTGAAAACATGTTGGCGATGACGGTTTGGGACACTGGTTTCGGCATCCCCGAGGATCAACAGGAACAGGTGTTCGAGCAGTTCTTCCAGGGCGATGACGATATTCTCAGCCGCCGCGAAGAAGGCACCGGGCTGGGATTGAGTGTGTCGCTTTACCTCGCCGGGCTGATGAAGGGCGATATAACCCTGGAAAGCAAGTTGGGCGAAGGTTCCCGTTTCACCGTGACCCTGCCCTTGGCCACCCCGGTGGCGCCGGTCTCAACCGGGGACTAAGCAGCCCAGGGTCGCACTCGGGCCGAAAATCGTTAAATTCCGGGCCAAAACGCCCTGGCGAAAGCCGCCCTCCCACCCTATATTGAACATAGCGGGCATCAAGATTCGCCAAGGGGTAGACTTACATGATCGATCCGTTCGGCCGCCACGTCAGTTATCTCAGGGTCTCGGTCACCGACCGCTGCGATTTCCGTTGCTTCTACTGCATGTCCGAGGAGATGACCTTCCTGCCCAAGCCCGAGGTGCTGAGCCTCGAGGAGCTCGACCGGGTGTGCAGCGCCTTCGTCGGGCTTGGCGTGCGCAAGCTGCGCATGACCGGCGGCGAGCCCCTGGTGCGGCGCAATGTCATGTCCCTGTTCGAGAACCTCGGCCGCCACCTCAAGACCGGAGCGCTCGACGAGTTGACCCTGACCACCAATGGCAGCCAGCTCGACAAATATGCCGACGACCTGGCCCGCATCGGGGTCAAGCGCATCAATGTCTCCCTCGACACCCTGGACGCGGACAAATTCACCGCCATCACCCGCACCGGCAAGCTCGATGATGTCTTGCGGGGCCTTGCCGCCGCCAAGGAGGCCGGGCTTCAGATCAAGATCAACACCGTGGCGCTCAAGGGCATCAACGACGGCGAGTTCGACGACATCATCGGGTGGTGCGGCGAACACGGCTTCGACATGACCCTGATCGAAACCATGCCGCTGGGCGAAATCAGCGAGGACCGCACCGACCGCTATCTGCCGCTTTCCGTGGCCCGCGCCCAGTTGATGAAAAAGTGGACGCTGATCGACAGCGACCGCCACACCGGTGGGCCGGCGCGCTATGTGCACATCAAGGAAACCAACCGTCACCTTGGTTTCATCACCCCGCTGACCCACAATTTCTGCGAACAGTGCAACCGGGTGCGGCTGACCTGCACCGGTACGCTTTATATGTGCCTGGGCCAGGAGGACGCCGCCGACTTGCGCGCGCCGTTGCGGGAAAGCGACAATGACGAACTTCTCATCGCCGCCATCAAGGAAGCCATTACCCGCAAGCCCAAGGGCCATGATTTCTTCATTGACCGCCGCAACAACCGCCCTGCCCTCGCCCGCCATATGAGCGTGACCGGCGGCTGAACGTTGGTCCCGGGGAGTGGCCCCGGGAATCTCTGGTATTTGGGGGCATTTGGAACCATGGCACAAATTCTAGGTCTTGGCCTCAGCCACTTCGGCGGCTTCCTGTTCCCCGACGAGGACATGGCGGCGCGGCTCAAATCCGCCCTCCAGAAAGATTCTATCCCCGCCGAATTCAAGGATCGGGCCAATTGGCCCGATCAAATGCGCGACGAATGGGGTGATGACGAAGGCCTCAAGGCATCCACCCGTCACCGCGCCGAGTATTTCGCCGGGCTGGTGGAAATCCGCAAGGCGCTGGACGCTTTCAAACCCGACGCCGTCATCATCTTCGGCGACGATCAGTATGAATGCTTCCGCGAGGACCTGATCCCGCCTTACTGCGTCTTCATCATGGATGAATACCTGTCCAAGCCCTATCTCCGCGCCCGCGGCATCGGCAAGCCGCGGCTCAATATCTGGAACGACCCGTTCGAGACCACCTTCACCACCCCGGGCGCTCCCGACATCGCCAAATATCTGGTCAAGAACCTGCTGTCCCAGAGTTTCGATCTCGCCTACGGCTACACCCTGCCCCATCAGGACTATCTCGGCCATGCCTTCACCAACACCCTGATGTTCCTGGACCATGAACGCAAAGGCTGGGATTACCCGGTGATTCCCTTCGCGCTGAATTCCTATGGCTCGGCGCTGATCCGCGAACGCGGCGGATTGGATGGCGCCAGTGAACGCGATGACGCCACCACCGAGGCCGACCCGCCGGCGCCGGGGCCGAGACGCTGCTTCGAGCTCGGCGTCGCCATCGCCCGGGCCTTCGAGGCGACGCCGTGGCGTATCGCTTTGGTGGCGACGGCGAGTTTTTCCCACGCCTTTCTCAACGACAAGACCCACCGGCTTTACCCCGATCTCGAATCCGACCGCGCCCGCTTTGAGGAATTGCGCGCCGCCGACTACACCGCCTGGCGCGATCTGCCGCTCGCGACCCTGGAGGCATCGGGCCAGCACGAACTTCTCAATTGGTGCCCGATGATCGGGGCGATGCACGCCCTCGGCCAAAAGCCCGCCTATTGCGAGCTGTTGGAAAGCTACGTCGCCAATTCCAACAAATGCATAGCCATCATCCCACCGGCGCCATAAGCCTTTATAATTCCACACCCGGGGCCCCGGATTGGCGTAACTGCGCCGGATGAGTATACTTGGCGCGCTTTGCCCCTGGATGTCATTCCGGGGGCGTCATCTGGGTGCTGGTTATCATGGGATTCAACAAAATCGCCTTCGTGGCGGCGGACACGGCGGAAGCCCAGGACGCACTTGTGCGTCTGGAAAAAACCTATGAGCACGTGGCCCCAGCCGAGGCCGATGTCATCATTGCCCTTGGCGGCGATGGCTTCATGCTCGAGACCCTGCATGGCCATATCGACCACAAGGCGCCGATCTACGGCATACACCGGGGCTCCGTCGGCTTTTTGATGAACGATTATGGCAATGACGGCTTGCTGGAACGCCTCGACGCGGCGGAGACGGTCAAGCTCCACCCCTTGAGGATGCAGGTCCGCACCACGACGGGCGAAGAACATACCGCGCTTGCCATCAACGAGGTCTCGCTGCTGCGCCAAACCCGCCAGGCGGCCAAGATCCGCATCAAGATCGACGGCATCACCCGGCTTGAAGAGCTGATCTCGGACGGCATCTTGGTGGCGACGCCGGCCGGCAGCACCGCCTACAACCTATCGGCCCACGGCCCGATCATTCCGCCCGGCGCCGGTCTTTTGGCGATGACGCCGATCAGCGCCTTCCGGCCCCGGCGCTGGAACGGGGCGCTGCTGCCACGGGCCGCCAAGATCAGCTTCGAGATCATCGAGGCCGCGAAGCGCCCGGTCAGCGCCGTCGCCGACTATACCGAGGTCCGCGACGTCGCCGAGGTCGATGTGGTCGAGGACCCCACCATCACCATGACCCTGCTGTTCGACCCCGAGCACAATCTCGAGGAACGCATCATCAAGGAACAGTTCCTGCCGTGACCGGGAGCCTGGACCTGCTACGCCGGCTGGTCGGGTTCGACACCCAAAGCCACAAATCCAACCTGGAGCTGATCGACTTCATCCGCGGCTATCTTCTTGATCTCGGGGTCGAGACCACCCTGATTCACGACGACGACGGCGGCAAGGCCAATCTCTACGCCACCTTAGGGAACGCCGACAAGCCGGGCCTGTTGCTCGCCGGCCATACCGACGTGGTGCCGGCCGATGGCCGCGACTGGTCGTCCGATCCTTTCACCCTCACGGAACGCGGCGACAAGCTGTTCGGCCGCGGCGCCTGCGACATGAAGGGCTTCATCGCCGCCGCCCTGGCGCTGGCGCCCGAGTTCCTTGCGCGCAAGTCTCACCGCCCGGTGCATTTCGCCTTCACCTTCGACGAGGAAGTCGGGTGCTTCGGCGCCCAAAAGCTGGTGGAACATTTCGCCCATCTGGCGGTGCGGCCCAAAGCCTGTGTGGTCGGCGAGCCAACCTCGATGCGGGTCATCAACGGCCACAAGGGCAAGGCCAGCTATCGCTGCGAGGTCCGGGGGCTCGAGGGCCATTCGGCCCATACCGACAAGGCGGTGAATGCGGTCGAGGCCGGCGCCGAACTGGTGGCGCGCCTGCGCATGATGGCAAGGCGCCTTAAATCAGACGGGCCGTTCGATCGTAGCTTCGATCCGCCCTACTCAACATTGCACACCGGAACCATCGAGGGCGGCACGGCGCTCAACATCGTGCCCCGCGCCTGCGCCTTCGACTTCGAGATCCGCACCCTGCCGGGCCAGGATGCGGGAGATCTGATCGCCGAGCTCAAGGACTTCGCCGAACAAACCCTGGCGCCGGAGATGCACGCGATCTCGGAGGCAACCGGCTTTACTTGGGCAGAGACCTCTGCGATCCCGGCCCTGGCGCCGGTCGCCGATAGCCATATCACCGATACCGCCATGGCGATCACCGGCGACAACGCGCCCGGGCGCATCAGCTTCGCCACCGAGGCCGGGCTCTATCAAGAGGCCGCCATTCCCACCATCGTCTGCGGGCCCGGCGACATCAAAGACGCCCACCGGCCCGATGAATTCGTCAGCTTAGACCAGATCACCCGTTGCGAGGATTTCCTCCGCGCCATGGTCTCCCACAACTCTCAGGATTGATTTGCCCCGCGTCCCCGCTTTTCTCGGCTCCGGTCCGGTGGTCCTGATCTTCACCCTGGCCTCGGGACTTGCCGGCGGCGTGATCTTCAACTATTTCCGCATGCCGTTGCCCTGGATGCTGGGCGCGATGTTCGTGGTCACCATCTTGGCGCTTTCCGGCGCCAAGGTCAGGGTGCAGGGCTGGGTCCGCGAGCCCATGGTGGTGGTCATGGGGGTGATGCTGGGCAGCGCCTTCACGCCGGAGATTTTCGACCAGGCCGGGCGCTATGCCGTGACCATGGCCCTTGTCGCGGTCTATATCGCCGTGGTGGCGGCGGCGTGCATCGCCTATCTGCGCTATTTCGGCGGCTATGATTTTGTCACCGCCTATTTTTCCGGCATCCCCGGCGGCCTTCTCGAAATGTTGCTGATCGGGACCGAGATGGGCGGCGATGAACGCCGGATCTTCCTGACCCACGGCACCCGGGTGTTCATGGTGGTGTTCCTGATCCCGTTCTGGTTCCGCTTCGTCGAAGGCTATGTGCCGCCGCCGGGCCTTGCCATGCCGATGGGAACGCCGCTGTTGTCCATTGCCGGCGCCGATCTGGTGGTCCTCACCATCTGCGGCATCGTCGGCATACTCCTCGGCAAGTTGTTGCGCTTCCCGGCGCCGCGCTTCACCGGGCCGCTGGCCTTGAGCGCCATCGCCCATCTTGCCGGCTTCAGCGCCTCCAAGCCGCCGAGCGAGGCCATCATCTTAGCCCAGCTGGTGCTGGGTTCGAGCGTCGGCGCGCGCTATGTCGGGGTCCGCCTCATGGAGGTCATGGGCACCGTCCGCATTGCCGCCGGTTCGACCCTGATCATGCTGGCCGCCGCCGCCTTGACCGCGCTCACCGTCGACCAAGTGCTCGGGGTCTCGTCCCAGACCCTGCTTTTGACCCTGACGCCGGGGGGCTTCGTGGAAATGACCCTGATCGCGTTGGCGCTGGGCATCGACGTGGTCTTCGTCACCACCCACCATCTGGTGCGCATGATGATGGCGATCTTCGTCGCCCCCATCGCCTTCCAGTTGCTGCGCCGCAGGACCGGCGGCAAGGACCGGGACTAGCCCTTGACCACCAGGCGGTAATCCGGCGTCGGGTTCAACGGGCAGGAATAGACATACTCACCGGGCTTGAGCGTGATGGCGTAATCCTGGGTCTTGCCCAGGGTGAGGCCGCCGCCGGACACGCTGGGAAGGGTCAGCCGCCCGAAGCCCGAGCCGCGCAGCCAGAACCCCAGCGCATAGGGCACGTTCTTGTTGAGGATCCGGAAGACGTATTTGCCCGGCTTGAGGACCAGGGGCTTGGCCTCGCCCAGGCGCGCCTTGGCGGTGTCGCGATTGACGCGCTCGCAATCCTTGGCGCTCCGGGTCTTGAAGGCGCGGTCGATGCCGCCTTCCGATTCGATGAATTGGCACCCCACCTGGGTGAAATTGATCACCGTGGGCTCGGCCCGAACATTGCCGGCGGAAAAGGCGATGATGGCGGCGATGATGGCGCCGGTTTTGAGGGAAACTTTGAGAATTGGGTGCATACTCTTCTCCTTGGCCCCTACATAAACCAGTAGCGAACTATTCTCAATTCAAACTACCTCACATCCCCGTGAAATCACCGTGAAAACCGCAACCAGCTTGGTGCGATTGACGGCGCCACGGGATGGCTATAGACCTTGCCCCCACCGCATCCCGTCTCGACCCGAAAGCCCCCGATGACCGCAGCCCCCACGCCCACGCCGCCGTCCTCCATGCGCCTCGCGGTCTTCGTGTTGGTGTGCGGCACCGCCATCGTCTTAGTGTCGATCGGCATCCGCCAGAGCTTCGGGCTTTTCCTTGAACCGATGAGCGGCAGCCTCGGCTGGGGACGGGAGTCCTTCGCCTTCGCGCTCGCCATCCAGAACCTGGTCTGGGGCCTGAGCCAGCCCTTCACCGGCGCCATCGCCGACCGTTTCGGCTCGGGCCGGGTGGTCGCGGTCTCCGGCGCGCTCTATGCCCTCGGCCTCTATCTGATGTCCCAGGCCCAGACCCCGAATGATATTCTGCTGTCCAACGGCTTCCTCATGGGCTTCGCGCTGTCGGGCTGCGGCTATCCGGTGGTGCTGGCGGCGATCAGCCGCCATGTCTCGGAACGCCGCCGCAGCCTGTTCCTCGGCATCGGCTCCACCGGCGGCTCATCGGGCCAGCTGGTGGTGATCCCGCTCTCCCAGGTCTTCATCTC
>CBDUSV010000146.1:0-7204 GCA_965369885.1 uncultured bacterium | reverse complement strand
CCGCCGATCATACCCCGGCGGATGTGGACGAAGTGCTCAGCGTGCTCGAAAGTTACGGTGATTAATTGGGGACAGTAATTGGGGACAGTATATATTTTTCTGATTAGCCCCGAACGTGAACCTTCAGCGTATCACAGGCAATAAAATATATACTGTCCCCAATTAATCCTACTCGACGATCTCCGCCTTGGTGCTGTCGATGAAGGCCAGGACCTCGGCCTTTTCGGTCTCCGGCACCTGGATTTTTTCCAGGGCCTGGGTGAGGTGGCCGACCATGCGCGACCAGTCGTCCTCGCTGATGGCCATGCCTTTGTGGGTCGTGGTCATGTCGCGTCCGGTGTAGAGCATCGGCCCACCGGCGGCAGATGACAGGAAATCGACCAACAGCTGTTTCTCGCGGGCGATGCCGTCGGCGCCGCGGTTCAGCCAGAACCGGCCCAGCCGGTCGTCCGCCTGGACCCGGGGCAAGAAATCATCGGCGACGGCGGCGATGCCGTCATAGCCGCCAAGACGTTCATACAGGCTCGCATCCGCCATTGTTATCTCCTTTGGTGTGGGCCTTATTCATGTGGGCCATGCTTATGTGGGGATCACACCCCGTCCTGTCATCCATCCATGATAGGATTTGGCGATGATCGCACTTTGAAGGAATTCCCCCATGGCCCGTTTGATTGCACCGGCCCTCGCCGCACTCGCCCTTTTTGCCTCCCAACCGGTGGCGGCGGAGATCGCTCGGCCCTATTCCGGCACCCAGGTGATCGACGCAGGCCAGTCCTTTGCTCCCTTCGTTAAACGGTTGCTTGCCACTGTGCGCGCCAACGGGCTGGGGGTGGTGGCCCAGGCCTGCGCCAATTGCGGCGCCAAATCCATCGGCGTCACCATCCCGGGCAATCGGGTGATCATGGTGTTCCATCCGAAATTCGCCGTGCAAATGCTGAAGGCCAGCGTCGCCGCCGGGATCGAGGCGCCGCTTCGCCTCTATGTCACCGAGCGGCCCAATGGTCAGGCGCGCCTGACCTACCGGCTGCCCAGCCATGTATTCGCGCCCTATGGGGTGGCGGCACTTGACGCCATGGCCAAGGATCTGGACGGCATCTTCGCGGCCATCGCCCGCGATGCGATGGCGGCGAAATGACCGGATAATCCCCTGGCTATCACTTCTCGCGCAGCTGTTGTGCCGAGTGGGGGGTGGGCAGCACGATGTCGAAGCCGATATTGATGGCGTCCGCCTCCATGCCGTCTTCCAGCGGGATTGCCTTGCCGGTCACCCGGTCCGCCTGGTTGAGGCGTAAGTGGCGGATCAGCAATTCGTCCTTGTCGTTGAGCTCTTCGCCCGGCAGGTACATCTGGGTCACCAGGCGGTCATATTGGGTGGTGACCTGGAAGTGGATGTGGGGCGGGCGCCACCAGCCTTCGGTGGAGGTCGGGTAGGGGCCGGGCTTGGTGGTGCGGAGCTGGTAGCCGCCGTCAATGCCGGTGGTCTGCACCCCCCAACCGGTGAAGTTGGGGTCCAAGAGCGCCGGGTTGAGATCACAGGGATGGGGATAGCGCCCATGGGGGTCGGCGTGCCAGACCTCGATCTGGGCGCCGGCGACCGGCACCCCGGTGAGGTCCACCACCGTGCCGCTGAGATATAACAGCTGGCCCTGGACCGCATCGCCGCCCTTGGGCGAGGCGACGAAATCAACGCCCCGGTCCTCGGGCTTTGCCACCGGATACATCGGGCCGATCTCCTCGGAAGGGGTGCGCGGCAGGAAGCGGGCCTCCTCGGCCATTTTTTCCTGTTGCCGTTGCTCGGAAACATTATCGGAAACTTTATCTGTCACGGGCCATCTCCTTGATACATTCCCATCAAAGATCCCGAGGACTGGTGTCGCCGCCTGACTCGGTCAGCATCTTGGGCTTGTCTCCTTTGCTGAAGCGATACAGGGAATAGATCGTCAAGGCGAAGAAGAACATGGTGATCGGGCGCGTGAGCAGTTCCACCGGGTTGTCGCCGAACAGCACCATGGTCTGGCGCAGCGCGTCCTCGGTCATGGGGCCCAGGATGAAGGCGATGATGAAGGCGACGATGGAATAGTCCAGCTTGCGCAGGATGTAACCCAGGATGGCGAAGACCACCATCAGCCCGACGGCGAACATCGATTGTGATGTGACATAGGCGCCGCAGAAGCACATCAGCACGATGGTGGGATGGACATAGTGCTTGGGCAGGCTGATGACATAGGAGAAGAAGCGCAGCCCGACCTGGCCGATGAACAGATTGACGAAATTCGCCACCAGCATGGCCCCGAAGATGCCGTAAAGCACCGCGCCATGCTGCTGGAAGATCAACGGCCCGGGGGTCAGGCCATGGATGATGAAGGCGCCCAACAGCACCGCCGCCGACAGATTGCCCGGAATGCCCAGCGCCAGGGTCGGGATCAGATTGGCGCCGACGGTGGCGCTGTTGGCGGCCTCGGCGGCGGCGACGCCCTCCAGCTTGCCCTTGCCGAACTCTTCCGGCGTATCCGATGCCCGCTTGGCGGCGCCGTAGCCGAGGAATCCCGCGAGCGTCGAGCCCAGCCCGGGAATGGCGCCGATGACGGTGCCGATGACGCTGGAGCGCAGCGTGGTGGGCAGGCACTCCTTGCACTCGGCCCAGGTCACGATGCGGTCAAAGCGCGATGTGGGCCTGGCATAAGCGTCTGCGGCGCTTGCGGTGTCCTTGGCACGCTCGCGGAAGCCGATCTCGATCTGGATCAGGATTTCCGACAGCGCCAGCACCCCGATGATCAGCGCCAACAAGGGGACGCCGTCCTCGAGATCGATCTGGCCGAAGACCATGCGCGGGGTCGAGGCCTCGGAATCAAGCCCGACGGTGGAAAGCAGGATGCCAAGGATGGCGGCGATGATCCCCTTGGCCATGGAATTTCCCACCAGGGCGGCGATGAAGGTGAGCGCGAACAGCAACAATGCGAACAGCTCCGACGATCCCATCTTCAGGGCCAACAGGGCGAAGGGCGCGGCCACCAGAATCAACACGATATCGGAGAAGGTGTCGCCGAACACCGAGGAATAGAGCGCCATCTTGAGGGCTTTCTGGCCCTGGCCCTTCTGGGTCAGGGGATAGCCGTCGAAGGTGGTGGCGATGGCTTCGGCGGCGCCAGGGATGTTGATCAGGATCGCCGAAATGGCGCCGCCGTAATTGGCGCCCTTGTTGATGCCGACCAGAAAGGAGATCGCCGTCAGGGGCGTGAGGAAGAAGGTCAGCGGCACCGCGATGGCAATGGCCATGGGGCCGTTCATTCCCGGAATCGCCCCCACCACGATGCCGACGAAGACGCCAAGGACGATGAAGGCGAGGTTCATCCATGTGAACGCCTGGGTCAGACCTTCAATTACGAGATCCATTCGTACACACCCTCTGGCAGCGGAAACCTAAGCAGCTTCCAAAAGAACAGCCACAACAATACCGGCGCGCTAAGCGAGAGCACCGCGACCGGCAGGGGCCGGCGTTCCCCCATCATGATCATGAACAACGCCACCATGACCGGCCCGCCGGCGAGAATGCCGAAATAGTAAAGCAGGACGAAAGTTACGGCCAAAATCGTGCAAGCGATGGCGAGGAAGGACCATCCCTGACGGCCGATCGGCGCCGGATCGTCGGCGACGGGCTCGGTAAAAAAAGCCCGGTGCACGGCAAAATAGGCCGCGAGCGCGGTGAAAGCGATGGCCGCAATATAGGGGAAGTCCTGGGCCCTGAGCCCATAGTTGCCTTTCTCGTGGCCCGGCACCCATACGGGGATGATGTAGAAAATCACGGCCAAACCGAAGGCCGTGATGATCATTGCCGAGATGATGTCGGCTCGTCTCATGGAATTCTCTGTGAGTTCTCAGTTCGATGCGCCAAAGGGTGGGCCACGCGGAGCATACCCGCGTGGCCGCATCCTTGTTGATCGGACCCGTCCTGGCCTACTAGGAGTTGTCGCGGATCAGCTGTTTATATTCCACTTCCAGCTGCAGCATGTATTTGGACAATTCCTTTTGATTTCGGGTGTCCATGCGCATCCGCAGGTTCTTTTTGTAGAGCTTGACCACGGCCGGATCCGTACGCGCCTTCATCAGGGCCTTGGTCAGGATCTTCTGCCGCGCCGAGGGAATGCCCCCGGGCGCCACCAGGATCTGCAGGGTGTTGGTGGTGGCGTTGACACCGAGTTCCTTCAGGGTCGGGGCCTTGGGGAAATCCCAATTCCGCTCGGTGGTGACGGCGGCGACAACCTGGGTCTGGCCCGCATCGGTGTATTTGATATGGGCGCCGGCGGTGAAGACCATGTCCACATGGCCGCCGAGCACCCGCTGCATGGACTTGCCGCCGCCACGCACCCGGATGATCTTGACCTGGATGTTCATGCCCTTGCCGATGGCTTCGCCAACCAGGCGGCCGGGGCCACCGGAATAGACCAGGCTCATCGGCTTACCCAGCTTGCGGAAATGGGCGACCATTTGCTTGAGGTCCTTCCACGGCTTGTTGGCCAGCGACACGATGGTCTGCTGTGGCACCGTGGTCGATCCGATATAGGTGAACTGGCTTGCCGTGTAAGCCGGGGTCTTGCGCTTGTAGTAGGGCTGGAAGGCGACGTGATGGGCAAAGGCGTAAGCCAGGGTGTAGCCGTCCGCCTTGGCCTTCTTGAGAAGCACCAGCGCCTTTGAGCCGCCGCCGCCGGGCTTGTTGATGACGACAACCGGGTTCTTCAGGGACTTTTCCATCGACCGGGCGAGCAGACGCGCACCGGCACTGGTGCTGCCGCCGGCGCCGGCGCCGACCAGAAAGGTGATGGGCTTGTCCGGAAAGGCCAAGCTTGTACCGCTTCCGGTCAACATAAAGCCGGTCGCGATCGCCGCCAGTAACGCGGCATGTCTGATCTTGTGAACTGTCATAATCTAAGCCTCCTTGGTGGTGGTGTGGTTCATTCTTTAAATTTGGCCTTGGACACGGCTAGCAGCCCGCCGTCATCGGGACAAATGACGCAATGGAGCCTAAGTCCTCCCGTGGAGCCGTGCCAAAGCTCTCCCTCGGGCGAAGTCTAGCCCATGGAGGCCCTGTGCCAACCCCTATTTTTGCCCCTCCGGGGCAAAATCCGGCAGAATTTCCGTGGTGGAGAGGCCGCGAATGTGCCATTCCACCGGTTGGGGAATATTGGCTTTCGCCATCGATGCCGATTTTGTGAAGTGACAGCCCCCCAATAGCTGGTTACTTGTAATGGAGACCCGGACGTCTAAGGACCAATCATATGACTTCGATCGATACCGAACAGGTTGTCTTGAAACGCTATGCGCAGGCATCCCAGGCGCCTGAGGGCGCGCTATGTTGCGCGGTCAGTTACGATCCGAAATATCTTAAAGCGCTCCCTAAGGAAATCCTCGATTGCGACTATGGTTGCGGCGACCCTTCGCAGAATGTCCGGGAGGGCGAGACCGTGCTCGATCTTGGCAGCGGCAGCGCCAAGATTTGCTATATCGCGTCTCAGATCGTCGGGCCCACAGGGCGCGTCATCGGCGTCGATTTCAACCCCGCCATGCTGGCCCTGGCCCGCAAGCACCAGAAGGCCATCGCCAAGCGCATCGGTTGGGACAATGTGACGTTCCACCGGGCGAGGATTCAGGATCTGGCGACCGATCTCGATGCCCTCGAGCGTCTGATCGCGTCCCGTCCGGTCAAGACCCTGGAAGATTACCAGGCGGTGGAAGAGGCGCGGCGCAAGATGGTGGCCTCGGCGCCGCTCATCGCCGATGACAGCGTTGATATCGTGCTGTCGAATTGCGTGCTCAATCTGGTCCGGCCCGAAGACAAGGGCCAGCTGTTTCGCGAGATCTACCGGGTGCTCAAGCGCGGCGGGCGCGTCGCGATTTCCGACATCGTCTCCGACGTTGAGGTCCCGGCGCATTTGCGCAATGACCCGGATTTGTGGTCGGGCTGCATCTCCGGCGCGTTCCAGGAGCGCGACTTCCTCCGCGCCTTCGAACATGCGGGCTTTTACGGCATCCAATGCGTCAAGCGTGACGAGGCGCCGTGGCAGACCGTCGAGGGCATCGAGTTCCGCTCGGTGACCATCATCGCCTACAAGGGAAAGGACGGCCCCTGTCTCGAGCGCAACCAGGCGGTGATCTACCAAGGCCCGTGGAGCCAGGTCAGCGACGATGACGGCCATGTGCTGGAGCGTGGCGTGCCCATGGCGGTCTGCGACAAGACGTTCCACATTTACACGTCCGAGCCTTACCAGGGCGACATCATCCCGGTCCCGCCCCACCACGACATCCC
This sequence comes from uncultured bacterium, assembly GCA_965369885.1. Taxonomy (GTDB): domain Bacteria; phylum Pseudomonadota; class Alphaproteobacteria; order SMXQ01; family SMXQ01; genus JAZFWG01. The sequence continues at coordinate 903 of CBDUSV010000146.1, read as the reverse complement.
CCTCGACCAGGCCGCGCCGTTCGATTGCACCCGCGATACCGCCCGCCACCCGGATGAAACCAAGGGCCGCGATTACAAGGCCACCACCGCGACCACCGACCCATGCTGCCCGGGCGAGGAAGACTGTTCATAATGAAAAGCGCCGGCCTTGGCGGCTGGCCCCCACCCCATCCTTGACACGCGCCACCGCTTCCGGGATGCTTTGCGGGGCTTTGATATGACCGGATTTCGCACCATTCACCCCCCCTTGAGGGCCGCCTTGGCCGCGCTTGTGCTAGTTGCCGGCGTCGGCGCCTGGACGCCTGCGGTTCAGGCCAAGGGCCATATCGCCGCCGAGCTCAAAACCATCGTCGAGAGGTGCCAGGCCAAGAAAGACAAGATCGCCTGCGAACGGGCACTGTGGTCCTTTGCCGACGTCACCAAGGACGACAAGATCACCATCGCCGAGATCACCCGGTTCATGCGCGCCCTGGCCAAGGGCTATGACAAGTCCCTGAGGGCGTCCAAGGGTGACCGCCAGGCCGCCTTGATCTATTCCGTCCTCATCGGCCCGCTCGCCGCCTATTTCCTGATCTCCAACTTCGATTATGACGGCGACAACAAGATATCCCGCTCCGAGCTCTATTTCGACGCCAAGGAGGGCGATCTCGATGCGGTGCTGAGCCAGCTCGTCAATTCCGGCGAGGGCGCCGTGGCCGACGCCATGGGCGTTGTCGGCGAAGGCCTTTTGGGTGGCCTGATGGGCGGCAAGAGCACCATGAAGCCGCGTAGAAAGACGCGAAGCGGCACGCAGTCGGCGCGCCGGGCCCCAGAGAAAATACAGCAGAAAATACCGCCGCTTGCCGTGGTCGATTGGTCGGCCAGCTTCTCGAAGAAGGGCATCCGCGCCTATTACACGGTGAA
>CBDUSV010000145.1:0-7207 GCA_965369885.1 uncultured bacterium | reverse complement strand
AAAGATGATTTTGCCACACTTCCGCCTTTGGCTATACCCGAACTTAATCACCGCGCCGGAACGACGACCGTTTTCATCGGCTAAGCCGACATTTGTTGCTGCTCTGTGCTTTCGGCCCATCAAAGTTCAAATTGAGACACTACCCGCGATTTCTCCGGGCTTGCGGGGTTTGGGGTTTGTGGCATAATCTCGAAAAGAACGAAGACCGGAGAGAACCATGCGCGCACCCCACGATATCGGCGGCTTGCCGGGGGAAGCCATCGACACCAAGCCCCATGACCTCACCTTCTGGGAAAAGCAGGTCGATGCCCTGCATGTGCTGATCGGCGACGACAAGCGCCAGATCGCGACCCGGGACGAGAATAGGCGCTATGTCGAATCCCTGGGCGAGGATGTCTACAACACGCTGAGCTATTACGAGCGCTGGACCGCGGCCATGACCCGCCAGCTGATCGAAAAAGGCGTCCTCACCCAGGACGAGATCGACGCCAAGGTCGCCGAGATTCGCGCCCGCCTCGAAGCCGCCGGGGAGATCGGGGAATGAACGGCGAATTCACCCCCGGCGACCAGGTCCGGGTGCGCGACGACTACCCGCCCGGCCATATCCGCACCCCGGTTTTCGTCCGCGGCAAGACCGGCACCGTGACAAGGGTGTTCGGCGCGTTCGGCAATCCCGAGCTTCTCGCCATCGGCCGCGACGGCAACCCGAAAAAGACGCTCTATGAGGTGCGCTTCAAACAGACCGACATCTGGCCCGACTACACAGGCGCCGGCGCCGACACCGTCGATGTCGATATCTACAATCATTGGCTCGAGAAAATCTAAAGTTCAAGGGAGAGTGACATGGCGGATCAAACCGCGGCGGGCACCGGCGAAGATCATCCCCCACGGGTGTTCCAGAAGGACGAGAAGGTCCACAGCTACTATCAGCTCCTGGGCCTGGCCTTGAAGGAACTGCTGATCGAAAAGGACGTGGTCACCGCCGATGAGGTGCGCGAGGCCATCGAGGCGCGCGATGACATCTCGCCGGCCACCGGCGCCCAGGTGGTGGCCAAATCCTGGACCGACCCGGATTTCCGCGCCCGTCTGCTGGCCGACGCCAACGCCGCGGTCACCGAGTTCGGCATCGACATGGGCTCGGTCGAGCTGGTGGCGGTGGAGAACACGCCCCAGGTGCACAACGCCATCGTCTGTACGCTGTGTTCATGTTATCCCCGGGCGCTTTTGGGCCTGCCGCCATCCTGGTACAAGAGCCGCGATTACCGCTCCCGGGTGGTGCGCGAGCCCCGCGTGGTGCTGGCCGAATTCGGCACCGAACTTTCCGACCAGGTCGAGGTCCGGGTCCATGATTCCACCGCCGACATGCGTTATCTGGTGGTGCCCATGCGGCCCGAGGGCACCGATGGCTTAAGCGAGCAGGAATTGGCCGACCTGGTCACCCGCGATTGCATGATCGGCGTCGCGGTGCCGAACGGGCCCGAATAAGGGCCTTCATTTCTTAAGCGGCGAAACATTCCCGCAGGAATTCGCCCGACCGCTCCCAGGCGTCTCCCACCACCTCCTGGCAGCGCCGGGTGGCATCATCGTCCGCGCCCTTGACGCTGCGCTGATGGAAGGAATGGCCGACCCCGTCATAGCGGTGAAATTCATGGGCGATACCGAGCCGGGCAAGCTCGCCATCGAGACGGTCGACATCGGCGGGCGACGGGTTCTTGTCGTCATTGCCGAAGAACCCGGCCACCGGACATGTAAGGCCGCCCAGGCGCTCGAACGGCGTCGGGCCGTCCTCGCCACGGCATGAGAACAGATTGCCGCCGTAAAACATGCTGGCACCGCGAAAGCCGTCCAAGGCGCTGGCGCCGAGAAGGGCCATGCGCCCGCCCATGCAGTGGCCGAGAATGGCGAGGCGCGAGACGTCCACGTCCGGTTGGGATTTGAGGAAATCGACGCAAGCCTCGATGTCGGCGATGATCTCGCCATCGCGGACCAGGAACTTCTTTTCGCTGGTGTCCTGTTCCGGGGGTAAGCGGTGATAGATATCGGGCGCCGCGGCCTTGAAGCCATCGGCGGCCAACAAATCGGTGATCTGGGCGGTGAAGTCATCGAGGCCCGGGCGGTGGCACATCACCACGATCCCGGGGTGAGGCCCGGCGCCCGCCGGCGTCGCCACCATCATCTCCATGGCGCCGGCGCCGACCATCTGTTGGTGCTTGGCGGGGATGGCGTCAACCCGTGATGAACGGGATCCCTTCGCGGTGGAACAGATCTTCGGCATCCCAGGGCACCATATGCTTACAGCCCTCGGCGATGTGGAGATTGAGGCCGGGATAACGCTCCTGCAACAACGGGATGCGGTCGATGGCGCGGCCCCGGTCTTCGCGTCCATAGATCAGGAACAACGGCATCGTGAGCTCATCCAGGCGCTGCCACAGCGGCGTCGCGGGCTTGGCGGCGCCATTCTTCTTCTTGCCGGCGTCACTGCGCTCGACGAAGGAGGTGAAATTGTCGCCGATGGAGTTCGAGTGGCGCAGCGCCAGCTCATCATCGGTGATCAATTCGTGGTGGTAAAGATTGGCCTCGAGCAATTTGCGGGTGTCTTCAAGGCCCGGTTCGTCCCGCGCCATGCGCTGCTCAAGGCGCTGTTGCGCCGCTTCACCGCGGCCACCGACGCCGGTCTCCAGCGGCGGCAGCAGGCTGCCGGTGCCGAGGATGAGCACATGGCTGATGCGGTCCGGATGATCGAGGCCGACCCCGACGGCGATGTTGCCGGACGACGAATGGCCGACCACGGCGGCCGCCTCCAGGCCCAGCGCGTCCATGAACTTGATAAGCAAAGCCTTGCGGAACCCGGTGGAGGAATCCGATGAGCGCCCTGACTTGCCGAAGCCCGGAAAGTCGAAGGCGATGGCGCGCAAGCCGCCATCGGCAAGGGGGCCGAGATTGCGCCGGAACACATCGGCCGACGAGCCCAGCGAACTGCCATGAAGCAGCAGCGCCGGGTGGCCCGAGCCCTGCTCGAGATAACGGATTTTAAGCCCGTCGATTTCGACGAACCGGTCCTCGGTCTTGACCGCGACATCCATGACATGACCCTCCCAGTTGAATATGTGAACCTCTTGGCCAAAACCCTATCACAGACCGCACCCATCCGGGAGTCCGGTGATGGGGAGCTGGTCAACCGGGGCTTAAGGTTCAGCGGTGGGGGGATTTTGCTCTTCATTTCTTCGTTACTGAACCGAGGCATAACGCTGGCGCAAAAAAAGGCCCCCCGGAAGGGGAGCCTTTTTCGGTGTGCCTGCGGCGGGATCAGTTGCAGCTGATCGCCTTGGCCGTGGTCTTGTTGCCCTGATAGGTGAAAGCGCAATTCATGCCGATCTTAATCTTGCCACGCTTGGCCTTTTTGCCGCCGATGGTGACCTTGGAGCGGCGGCCCGACACGTTGACCCGATGGGTCTTACCCTTGACCTTGAAGGAGATGCGCCGGCCCTTGCGCTGGACCTTGGTGACGGTGGACTTGACCGTGACCCAGGGGATTTTCTTGACGGTGATCTTGGTGCGGCGCGGATCGTTCATGGCGATCCTGGTCTCTTCGATCAAGGCCTTGGGCGTGGCATAGATTTGCTTGAGCATGGCCTCGATCTCCTTGCCAGTGACCAGCACGATATCGAGCTTCGCCCTCTTGGCGCGGCGCAGGAATTCCTTGTCCTTGAGGGCGGCGTTGAAGGCCGAGCGCAGGGCCGCCAGGCGGGCGGCAGGTATGGCCGGCGGGCCAAGATAGGGCCTGCCCATGCCGAGGGAGGCTAACATCAGCCGGAGCATGGATTTCTGCCGCTCGGTCTTGGCCAGGTCGAGGATCAGCGGCACCCCCATGGCGGTGAGCTCGGGATTCCTGCGCACCCCGATCTGGATCAGGATGTTCACCTTCTTGTCCCGGATCCAGCCGGGTTGGGTGTTCTTGATCGAAGACCAGGACCAACCGTTCCGGCCCATGACCTCCGTCTTTTCCATGGCGAGATTGATCTGGGGGCCTTGCGGATAGCCGCGGATCAGATTGATCTTGGTGCCCATTTCGTTGTTGAGGAACAGCGCCAGCTGGACCCCGATGGTCTTTGCCCCGGTGGCGCCCACCACCAGGCCCTTGGTCCTGAGGTCCTCGAAGGTCTTCACCCCGGACGTGTGCCACGACACCATCGTCGTGGTCGAGGCGTTCATCGAGCCGAGCCAGCTGAACTCATCGGCCTTGAAGCGCACGCCCTTGGAATCGAACAACGGCCCGGTGGACACGGTCTCGCGGTGCACCGATGCGAACTCGGTGCCGTCGCGCGGCGCCTTGTTATAGAGGTAATTGGACACCAGCAACCCCTGGGCGCCCTGCTTGTGCTTGACGATGATGGTCGGATTTCCGGGGATATATTTCTTCATGCCCCGGGCCAACAGCCGCGAATAGGCGGTGTAGCCGCCGGACGGGCTGCCGCTCACGTACAGGGTCATGTTGCGGCCCTTGTAGAACTTCTCGACAGACTGGGCACTGGCGCCCGCCGTCCAAGCGACGGCGGCACCGAGACTCAGGCACGCGATATTCCTAAGCGGTATGCGCTGCATAGCTTGTCCTCCCGTTATGTGCGATTATATGCCAGTAGCGTAGTTAAGGGCGAAGCTTACGCCGAAGTTCCACTTCAGGCAATTGGCGCCATCGCTTTCCCCGCCTCAAAGCAGCTATTTTCGTAGATGGCTGCTTTTGGCACTGTTGCCCCGACCACGGAAAGAACCATGGACCCGGCAGAGACGGACGGAGAGCTTGGCATCTGGTTCGCGGATACCTGATTGATCCCAAGCCACCCCATCGGTTCACCTGTACCGAAATCACTCCTTTTCCATGCACCTCATGTGTCGCGCTAGGCCAACTCTCAAAATCCGGGCTGGGGTGGGATGGCGGGGACCTGCTAAGATATGGCGACACACCCTGAAGGGGAGAGACACCATGACTCAAACCGATGACGTCCAGACCGACAAAGCCACCGGCATCCAGACCAAGGGGCTGTTGCATATCACCATCTCGGTCACTGATCTTGACCGCGCCACCGAATTCTACCGGGACTTTCTCGGCTGCACCTTTCTGCGGCAGAACAGCGCCAAGACCATGACATTCATGCAGACCGGCGATGACTATTTCGTCCTCACCCACATGCCCAACCACGTCAAGCCCAACCCGCCGGGGCGGCTCGACATCAAGACCACCCATTTCCACCACGCCTTCGTCGTCGAGCCCGACCAGTATGACCGGGCGGTGGAGCTGATCGAGGAGCGCGGCATGGATGTCTATTTCTGCGACTTCGGCCACCACTCCTTCCCGGGCTACCGCCAGGCCTATATCCACGACCCGGACGGCAACGGCGTCGAGCTCGCATCGAAAGAGGTGTGAGCGCCGCCGGGCCTTAGCCACGGCTAATCCCAGGGCGTTTAATCCCAATCTGGGCTTGCCTTGATGCGCTCGGCCAGGAAGTCGATGAAGGCCAGGACCTTGGGTGACGGGTGCTTGGCGCGGGGGTAATAGGCCTTCATGGTCAGGGCGAGGATCGTCGAGCGGCTCTCAGTGCCCACCCAGTCCTCGAAGATGGTGGTCAGTTCGCCGGCGCGGATTTCCTTGACCAGATTGTAGTTGGGCATGTAGGCGATGCCGACGCCGCGCATCAGCGCCACGTAAAGCGCGTCGACCTGGTTGGATTGGAAACTGCCGGAGACCCTGACCGCCACATCGCCCTTGGGGCCGGTGAAGCGCCATTCATATTGCGGCTGCGGGTCGGTGAAGATCAGGCAATTGTGCTTGGCGAGATCCCGGGGCGTCGCCGGCACACCATGGCGGGCAAAGTAGTCCGGCGTCGCGCACACGACGCGGCGCATCGGCGCCAATTCCCGCATCGCCAGGCTGGTGTCGGCGAGCGGCGCTGAGCGGATCATGAGATCAAAGCCGTCCTCGAACAAATTGGCGTCAAGCTGGCCGATGGTGAGCTCGACCTGGACCGCGGGATAACGGTCGAGGAAATCGGGGATGATGGGCGCCACATGGAGCCGGCCGAAGCCCTGGGGCACGGAGACCCGCAACAGCCCCCGGGGCTCGGCGCGGAATTCGGATACCAGATCCTCGGCTTCGGCGATCTCCTTCAGGCCCTTGGAACACTGCTGGTAGAAATGGGCGCCGATTTCGGTCAGGCTGAGCCGCCGGGTGGTGCGGTTGAGAAGCTGGGTGCCGAGATGTTCTTCGAGGCGGGAGACCTGTTTGCTCACCGCCGAGGGGGTGAGGCGCAGCTCCTGGGCCGCGGCGGTGAAGCTGTTGCATTCCACCACCTTGGCGAACACGGCGATGCTGGCGAGATCCCGCATGTCCTCCCTCGCGATATTCTTTCCTTTATGGAATGAATATAGCCTGAAAACACAAGATTATCAAATCCAGATCGGGATTTAGGAGATTTAGCCGATCTCCGGCGGCCGGTAGTCCTCCGCCCCCGGCGCCGGTTCGGTCGGCGGATAGTCCACCACCTTCTGGAAGATCATGTGCATGAACAGGAACAAGGGCTTGGCCTTCATGATCAGCACCATGGCGTCATTGGCCGGGTCGTCGTTGAAATGCTGGTGCACCGAGCCGTTCTCGACGATGCAGCTGTCGCCGGCCTGCCAGGGCAGCTTGACGCCGTCATGGACGTCATGGCCCTTGCCCTTGAGCACGTAGAACACCGCCGAGTTCATGTGGCCGTGCTTCTGGCCCTGGCCGCCCGGGGCATAGATATCCACGTGGCACTCGATCGACTGGGCGATGTCGAGGGATTGCGGGTTGACCACGGCCTTGTGGTAGAGCTGCGGCCCGCCCTTCCAGGTCCAGTCCTTGGTGCTATAGACCCGGGGCTGGGTGAACAGGCTTTTATAGACCTCGCCATAGGTGCCCTCCAGGGCGCGGACGAAGGTGCGCTTCTTCTGCCACGCCTCCCACACCACCTTCTTGTTCTGGCCGCCTTGCCACACGGTGGTTTCGTTTTCTTTCAGGCCGTCATCGCTCATTGGTTATCTCCGGAAGTTCCTGGACCGAATGCTCGCGCCGATCGGGCGCGGAGTCAACGGCCCTGGGTCTTATCGACAAGCTGTCCCAGGCCCTCCTTGTCTTCGAGAAACGCGATGGCGATGGTGGTCGAGGTCAACCGGATCACTTTTCCGG
>CBDUSV010000144.1:0-7222 GCA_965369885.1 uncultured bacterium | reverse complement strand
CCGGGCTTGCTTGCCGCCTTGGTGGACGCGACGTATAACGTCTTTCGATCATGAATATCCTTTTCATCACCTCGACCCGGATCGGCGACGTGGTTCTGTCGACGGGCATCTTGGATCATTTGTCCCGGAGCCACCCCGATGCCCGCATCACCATCGCCTGTGGCCCCGAGGCCGCGCCCCTGTTCGCCGCCGGGCCCGGCAATTGGCGGGTCATCCCACTCGCGAAGAAGCCTTATTCGCTCCATTGGCTGGGCCTGTGGTCGAAATGCATCACCCGGTACTGGTCCGAGGTCGTCGATCTGCGCTCATCGGCGATTGCCTGGTGCCTGGTGGCGCGCCACCGTCATGTGGTGCGCTCCAGCCCGGAGCTCAAACACCGGGTGCGCCAGCTTTCGGAGCTGATGGGGCTCGACCCACCGGCGGCGCCCCGGCTGTGGACATCGGCCGGCCACGACGCCCGGGCGGCGGAGCTGATCTCCGGCACTTCGCCGGTGCTCGCCCTCGGCCCCACCGCCAATTGGCGCGGCAAGCAATGGCCGGGGGAAAATTTCAACGACCTGGCTGGGCGCCTCACCGCGCCTGAGGGCATTCTGGCCGGCGCCCGCATCGCGGTGTTCGGCGGCCCCGGCGAGCGTGACGCGGCGGCATTGGTGACCACGGCGGCGGTCCAGGGCGGCGGCATCGATCTGGTCGGCAAGCTTGACCTGCCGACGGCGTTTGCTTGTCTTAAGCGCTGCAGCTTGTTCGTCGGCAATGATTCCGGACTGATGCACCTGGCGGCGGCGGCCGGCATCCCGACGCTGGGCCTGTTCGGGCCGAGCCGGATCGAGCACTATGCGCCCTGGGGAGAGCACACGGCGGCGGTCGCGACCGCCACGCCCTATGACGATCTGTTCCCGCCCGACTATGACTACCGCACCACCGGGACGCTGATGGGCTCGCTTTCGGTGGACAAGGCCGAGACCGCCGCCCAGGAGTTGTGGCGGCGCCGTGGCGGGGACGGGTCATGACCGAGGCATCTTCAAGCCGCGTGAAATTGTCGGCGCTGGCCGTTGTCCACAACGAAGAGGCGCAATTGGCCGAATGTCTTGATACGGTCCGCTTCGCCGATGAGATCGTGGTGGTTCTCGACAAATGCACGGACCGGTCCAAGCAGATTGCGGCGGACTACACCAGCCATCTGTTTGAAGGGTCATGGGACATCGAAGGGGAACGGCGCAATTTCGGCATCGGCAAATGTTCCGGCGACTGGATCATAGAAGTCGATGCCGATGAACGGGTGCCGGACGCCCTGGCCCGGGAAATCCGCCAAACCATTGGGGACGCCCCGGCCGGTCATTTTCTCATTCCGTATGACAACTATATTGGCAAACGGCTGGTGCGCTTCGGATGGGGGGCCTATTGGGGGGTTTCCGCCACGGTGCGGCTGTTTTCCAAGGGCGCCAAGCGTTGGGGTGGCCAGCGCATCCACCCCTCGCTGGAATTGACCGGGGCGCGTGGACGGCTTGAAACACCCATGATCCACTATGTCGATAAGGATCTTTCCGACATGATCGCCAGGCTCGACCGCTACACCACGGCCCGGGCCAGGGATTTGCGCGAGAATGGCGATATTGGCGGTTTTGCCGCGAATGTGCGGCGGATTTTCTCCCGCTTCTTCAAATGTTTCATCATCCGCAAGGGCTATCGCGAAGGGATCTATGGCTTTCTCATCGCCTTGTTCGCCGGGCTCTATCCCATATTGTCCTATCTCAAGGCGCGCCTGCATGAGGACTGAACATATTGTGGGCGCGGCCACGTGACCCGGATCCTGCAACTCATCGCCGGCGCCGAACATGGCGGGGCCGAGACCTTCTTCGTCGATCTGGTCACGGCGCTGCACGGCGCCGGGGTTGAGCAGCGCGTGGTGATGCGGCGCAATCCGGCGCGCGCCGAAATCCTGCGCCAGGCCGGCCTCGAGCCGGTGGAACTTGCCTTCGGCGGCCTGTTCGATTTCACCACCCGGCGCGCCATCAAACGGGAAATCGCGGCGTGGCGCCCCGACATCGTGCAAAGCTGGATGAACCGCGCGACGAGGCACTGCCCGGAGGGGAATTTCATCCATGTCGGCTGGCTTGGCGGTTACTACAAACCGCGCAACTACCGCCGTTGCGACCACGTGGTCGGCGTCACCCCCGGCATTGTCGACCATCTCAAGACCAAAGGCGGCTGGCCCGACGGCCGCGCCCATTTTCTCCCCACCATGGGGGTTGATGCGCCCGCCGAACCCTTGGCGAGGTCCGCCTTCGACACGCCCACCGATGTGCCCTTGTTGCTGGCGCTAGGGCGGTTGCACTGGAAGAAGGCGTTCGATGTCTTGCTGAAGGCGGTGGCCCAGGTTCCAGAGGCATATCTCTGGATCGCCGGGGACGGGCCATTGGAAGATGACCTCAAGCGCCAATGCCGGGAGCTCGGGCTTGACGGTCGGGTGCGGTTCCTCGGCTGGCGCGATGACCGGGAAGCCATGCTCAAGGCCGCCGATATCTGCATCATGCCGTCGCGCTATGAGCCCTTCGGCACCGTCATGGTCGAGGCCTGGGCGCAAAAGGTGCCGGTCATCACCACGGCGTGCACCGGGCCGTTGGAATTCATCAGGCATGACGAGAACGGCCTTCTGGTGCCGATCGACGATGTTGGGGCCCTGGCGCAAGCGATCCGGCGGCTGATGACCGACAAGGAATTGTTCGCGCGCCTTGCCGAAGGCGGCCATGCCGATTACCAGGCCCAATTCTCCAAATCCCGGGTGGTCGAAGTTTGGCGCGAGTTTCTTGCCGGGATTGGCCCCTGATGGGCGGCATCGCGGGACTCATGACCGGCGGCGGCCAGGCCCCCGAAGCCCAGGCGCTGCAAGCCATATCAGCGGCGCTGGCCCATCGCGGTCCCGACAGCGCCGGCGAATACGGTTCGGGCAATGTCGCCATGGCCACCCGGCGCCTCGCCATTGGCGACCCCGCCGCCGGAAACCAGCCCTTGTCCGATCCAGGGGGCGCAACCCTGGTCGCCAACGGAGCGATCTATAACGCCCATGAGCTTCGCCAGAATCTGGCGGGTGCGGATGTTTCCACCGCGTCCGATTTCGATCCGGTGCTTGATCTTTACCGCAAATCCGGCGCCGGCTTCGCCCGGCAATTGCGCGGCATGTATGCCATCGCCATCCATGATCCCGGCACCGGACGCTTGCTGCTGGCCCGCGATCCCTTCGGCATCAAGCCGCTCTATTACGCCGAAAACCGCGACGGCTTTGCCTTCGTGTCCGAACCAAGGGCGTTGATCGCAAGCGGCCTCGTCCCACCCCGGATCAACACGGCGAGCCGCAACGAAATGCTGCAGCTGCAATTCTCCACCGGGCCCGAGACGGTCTTCCAGGGGATCAGGCGGGTGCTGCCCGGCGAAACCCTGGTGGTGACCCATGGCCGCATCGTCGAGCGCGAGCGCATCCGGGCGCTGCCCGAAGGCGGGCCGCAGGATTGGCCGCAAGAGACCGCGATGGAGAACCTCGACCGTGCCCTTGCCGATAGCATTGCCGTCCATCAAAGGGCTGGCGCGCCCGCGGGCATGTTCCTCACCGGTTCGGTCGAGTCGTCGGTTTTGCTGACCCTGATGGCGCGCTTCGCGGATCAACCGGTCCTGGCCTTGACCGCCGCCTTCGACGAGAAAGGCGCCGGCGCCGATCTCGACTATGCCCGCGCCATCGCCCGGGCCACGGGGGCAAGACATCTGGAGGTGGAGGTCACCGAGAGCGATTTCTGGCGCTATCTGCCCCGGATCGCCGCGGCGATGGACGATCCGGCGGCCGATTATGGGGCGTTTCGCACCTACATGCTGGCGCGCGCGGCGGGCCGCGAGGTCAAGGTGGTGCTGTGCGGCGAGGGCGGCGACGAGATGTTCGCGGGCTATGGCCGTTACCGCTCGGTGATAAGGCCATGGTGGCGGGGTGGGCGCACCATCCGGTCAAAGGGAATCTTCGACGGTCTCGGCGTGCTGCGCAGCCACTTCCCCGGCTGGCGCGACGGCATCGCCGGGGCCGAGGCCACCGAATCGACGCCGGGCCGCACCGAGCTGCAGATCGCCCAGGCCATCGACTGCGCCGACTGGCTGCCCAACGACTCGCTGACGGCACTTGACCGTTGCCTGTCGGCCCATGGCATCGAGGGCCGCACGCCGTTCCTCGATACCGCGGTGACCGACATCGCCTTCCGCCTTGCCGATGGCTTCAAGGTTCACAAGGGGCTGGGCAAGTGGCAATTGCGCCAATGGTTGGCGGTGCATCTTCCCGTGGCGGAATCCTTGTCGCGCAGACGTAACTTTGCCATTCCGATCACCGCCTGGATCGCCCGCCAGGGCACCGGTCTTGGTCCCCTGGTGGCGTCCTCGCCGGGGGTCCAGGAAATCTGCGATCCCAATGCGGTGGCCAAATTGTTCCGCCACGGCGGCAAGCGCCAAAGCTTCGCCGCCTGGGTCCTGCTGTTCTATGCGCTCTGGCACCGTGCCAATGTCGAAGGGCGTGCGCCCGAAGGCGATGTGTTCGATTGCCTGGCGGCCAAGTAGGGCGGGCAAGTAGGATGGTGGCATGAACCCGGACCGCCAGGACCTGACACTTCGCCGTCCCGATGACTGGCATTTACATTTGCGCGATGGCGCTATGTTAGAAACCGTGCTGCCTTTCACCGTGGAACGCTTTGGCCGCGCCATGGTCATGCCCAATCTGGTTCTCCCGGTGACCTCTCCCGCCCTGGCCCGGGAATACCGCGCCCGCATTGCCGCTGCCGTGCCCGAGGGCGCCCACTTCACGCCGCTGATGACGTGCTATCTCACCGATGACACCGAGCCCGAGGCCATGGTCGAGGCCTACCGCGATGGCATCTTCGCCGCGGCCAAGCTTTATCCCGCCAATGTCACCACCGGAGCACAAGCCGGGGTGACGGACATAGCGCGCATCGCCAAGGTGCTGGACGCCATGGAGGCGGCCGACATGCCGTTGCAAGTCCATGGCGAGGTGGCGGACCCGGAAATTGATCCCTTCGACCGCGAGGCGGTGTTCATCGAGCGCATCCTGGCGCCGTTGCGCCACCGCCATCCCGGCCTGCGCGTGGTGTTCGAGCACGTCACCACCATCGAGGCCGTCGCCTTCGTCGCCGAAAGCAATGAGCGCACCGCCGCCACCATCACGCCCCATCACCTCGTCATCAACCGTGGCGCCATGTTCGCTGGCGGCTTTCGCCCCCATTTCTATTGCCTGCCGGTGGCCAAGCGCGAACGCCACCGCTTAGCGCTGCGCCAGGCCGCGACCATGGCGGAGCCGAGCTTTTTCCTCGGCACCGATTCGGCGCCCCATCCCGACCGGGCGAAGTTCAGCGCTTGTGGCTGTGCCGGCATCTTCAACGCGCCGGGGGCCCTGGAAGTCTATGCCCAGGTCTTCGAGGAGGAGGGCGCGCTCGACCGGTTGGAGGGTTTTGCGTCGGTGTTTGGGCCCCGGTTTTACGGTCTCGCACCCAACGACGACACCATCACCCTTGAGCGCGCGCCCTTTGAGGTGCCGGCTACCGTGGCGGGGGCGGATGGCGACGTGCTGACCCCGTTCATGGCGGGCACGACGGTGAATTGGCGCCTCAAACCCTGATTGGTGTGCTGGATTCCCGCTACCGGGTCCGGTATTATGGAAACATTATGACCAAATTGCTCGCCATTGCCGCCGTGTCGCTGGTGCTTTCCGCCTGCGGCCAGCCCTACAGTCCGCCGCCGCCGCCGGCTTCGGCGTTCACCGCCGACGCCACCTATTGCTATCGCACCCTGGCCAGGAATGACTGCTACGCCCGGCCCCAACCGGGCCAGGAATACCGCTATGCCGGTGGCTATTCCAAATAACCAGCCCAAATAATCGGCTCAAGGCGCCGCCATCACCAGATGCGCCGGGCAGGCCCGGCAATCGGAACTGCCGAAGCCTTTGACCGGCACATCCATGCCGGGCCGGGAGCGGAGCGCCGCCAGCGCCGCGCATTCATCTCCCTGGGGCAGGGCCAGGACGCCGGCGACGGTGCCGGCTTGGGTGAGATGGTCGATATGCCAGCGCACCGCCTTGGCTTTGCGCATATGGCGTAAGCAGCGGGCCTTGATGCCGCCGGGGCCGTGGGCGCTGCCGGCATAGAAATACCGCCCCGGGCGTAATGTCACCGGCGCCTTGCCGGCAAGCGAGAGCATGAGCGGGCGGGCGAGATCGACCACCAGCACATAGGCCCCGGCGACGGCGGGAAGCGCCGCGCCATCGCTGTGGAAGCGGGCGCCCCGCACCCCTTTGGCGAGGCTTTTCAGCGCTTGGGGAAGGGCCGGATCAACATTGCGGGCCAATGCTTCGGACCCTAGCCCCGGATCTCGATGTGCTCGCCGTCCGGGCCCTGGAACACCACCCGGCGCCAGCCCTCCTCGCGGGGCTCCCGGGCGGCGGTTGGGTGGGGTGCGCGCACGCTCTCGACGCCGTTCTTTTCCAGCATCGCCACCGCGGCGTCGAAATCGGAGGCCTCGAGACAGAAATGGAACCCGGCCATGGCGCCGTCGGAGCGGTGGGTGAGCTCGAGCACCGTGCCGCCGAGGCGCAGATAGGCGATGCGCTGGCCACCGCCGCCCTCATGTTCGAAATAAGGCTCGAAGCCGAAATTTTGCTGATAGAAATCGCGGCTGCGGTCGAGATCACCAACATGAAGTGCGATGTGATCGATGCGTTTGAACATGGCCGCCCCTCCCAGGTGTTGCCCCCACCCATTCATCATCGGCGCTCCCATGGGACGAGTCCACCGCCCGGCGCGATAAAAAAGCCAAGAAAAAGGCCCCGCCGGAACGGGGCCTGATCCTGGGTTTGGTTTGGGCGCGAGCGCCCGTATGTCTCGCGGATGTTAAGGAGCGCAGGTCATCGCGATATTGACGCTGACGGTTCCGCCGTCGACCGGCGTGACCAGGGCGCTGCCGGTGCAGAAATCCTTGGTCGCCGTCACCATCACTTCAAGGCCTGCGGGGACATTGTTGAGGGTGTATTTGCCGCCATTGCCGCTGGTGGTTGATGGGCCGGCATCAACTGAAACGTCCGCGTTCTTGACCTTGCCGCCGGTGGATAGGCTGATGGAGCCCTTGACGGTGCCGAAGCCACCGACGGGAGCCGGTCCCGATGAGACCACGAGATCGACATTGCTGC
>CBDUSV010000143.1:0-7299 GCA_965369885.1 uncultured bacterium | reverse complement strand
GTTTTGGCCGCCCAGGGGCACGGAATCAAGGCCATTCAAGCCGTTTTTCCATAAGTAATGTGAAACTAATGTTTATATATAAAATTTTATACAAATTTTATTAAAGTAATAAATGAATTTTATTCAAATAAAGACCAAGGTTTAATTATATTTTTATTGATTTTTTACTTTCATTCGATTATAGTCACTCTCGAAACTTGTGAATGAGAGTTTTTGCAATGGTTTTGACACTGAAAATTCCAGCTCCCGAGCTGCTGACCGGCACCGAAGATGCCGGCGCCCAGGGCAGTGTGGCAGGCGCCAGATCTCCCTTCCTGAAGGTGGCAACGACGGATACCCCGCCCCTGCCCGACGATCTGACGTCCCTCAGCCTCGAAGATTTGATGAATATCCCCATCACGGCCCATGCGGATATCACCCCCTTGGGCAACAGCCTGCCCATGCCGGCACAGCTGCCTGAGGATTTGACCGAGCTCAGCCTCGAACAGCTATTGAATGTCCCGGTGACGGCACCGGACACCGATGACAACAGGCAAACCGATACGCCCGCGGCCCTAGATGACACCAATCCCGTGACTGGTGACCCTGACGAGTCCGACACCACGACGGTTTCCGATGAGACCCTTCCCGCCGATCAGCCCCACGACCAGAATGACGGCGGCAGCGACGGATCTCTCGACACTACCGGCTCGATCGATGGTTCGGATGACGGCTCGGGCGATGTGGTCATCATTGAGGACACGACGCCCTTGATCACGGACGCTCTCGACGGTGACGATTCGACGCTGTTTACGGATGAGGGCTTGACGGCGCTGGATCCGGATTCACCCCCCGACAACGTCATCACCGACACGCCGACAACCGAGGCGCCGGCCACCGAGGTGCAACCAATCTTAGACACCACCCCGGACGCCGTCGCCGACGGCGCCACCACCAATGAGGACACCGCCGTTATCGTCACCGTGCTCGGCAATGACAGCGATCCCGACAGCGACCCCCTCAATGTCAGCGCCGTCACCCAGGGCGCCAACGGCACCGTCACCATCAATGGCGACAACACCGTCACTTACACCCCCAACGCCAACTTCAACGGCGCCGACAGCTTCACCTACACCATCTCCGATGGCAATGGCGGCAACGACACCGCCACCGTCAATGTCACCGTCAATGCCATCAATGACGCCCCCACCGCCGGCGCCGACAGCGCCACCACCAATGAGGACACCGCCGTCATCGTCACCGTGCTCGGCAATGACAGCGATCCAGAAAGCGAGCCCCTCAATGTCAGCACCGTCACCCAAGGCGCCAACGGCACCGTCACCATCAATGGCGACAACACCGTCACCTACACCCCCAACGCCAACTGGAACGGGGCCGACAGCTTCACCTACACCATCTCCGACGGCAATGGCGGCACCGATACCGCCACCGTCAATATCACCGTCAACCCGGTCAATGACGCCCCCACCGCCGTCACCGACAGCGCCACCACCAATGTGGACACTGCTGCCGTCATTTCCGTGCTCGGCAATGACAGTGATCCGGAAAGCAACCCCCTCAATGTCAGCGCCGTCACCCAGGGCGCTAATGGAACCGTCGTCATAAATGGCGACAACACCGTCACCTACACCCCGAACGCCAGCTACACCGGCGCCGACAGCTTCACCTACACCATCATTGATGGCAATGGCGGCAGCGACACCGCCACCGTCGACGTCACGGTGAATGGCAGTGTGATCAACGGCACCGCCGGCAATGATACGCTGAACGGTACTGCCGGCGATGAAACGATCAACGGGCTCGCCGGCAATGACATTTTGGAAGGTCTTGGCGGTGCCGATATCCTTGACGGTGGAACCGGCATCGATACCGCTAGCTATATCGGCTCGAGCACCGGCGTGACCGTCAGTCTTGCCACCGGCACCGGCACCGGCGGCGATGCCCAGGGCGATACATTAACCGGTTTCGAGAATCTGAACGGCTCAGGTTTCGACGACATCCTGACCGGCGATGCCAACGCCAACAGCCTGAAAGGCAATAACGGCGATGACATCCTCTATGGCGGCGACGGCGACGACACCCTGCAAGGCCAGAACAACAACGACACCCTCTATGGCGGCGACGGCAACGACACTGTGCAAGGCAATGCCGGCGATGACACGCTGTTTGGTGAGGCCGGCATTGACAACCTGACAGGCGCCGCGGGCGCCGACATCCTCGATGGCGGTGCCGGCGCTGATACCCTCAGTGGTAATGGCGGTAACGATATCTTAGTCTGGGATTCCTTCGACACCGTCATCGACGGCGGCTCGGGCACCGACACCCTTCGGCTCGATAGCGGCGACGCCGACCTCACCACCTATGGCGGCACCCTCTCCAAGTTCGAACAGGTCGACCTTGCCACCGATGCCGGCGCCAACAGCCTCACCCTCGATGCCCAGGACGTGCTGGACATGACCGACAACTCCGATCTCCTGACCGTTCTTGGCGATGGCGCCGACAGTGTCGATGCCGGCACCGGCTGGACCTACGGCGGCACCGACGGCAGCGGCAATGAAATCTATACCCAGGTTGTGGGCGCCGACCTCGCGACCCTGCTCATCGATCCCACCATTACTGTCAACGGGGACATCCTGTCATGAGTGCGCGGATAACGAATACATCCTGGACCGTGGCGAGGCGCCTGGTCATAGCCGGCGCCATGGCGGCGGCGGCGATGATGAGCATGCCGGCGGCCGCCCAAGGCCAAAACCAGACCGCGAGCACCAACCCGGCGGCTTCCTTCGAATACCGGCTCAAGGCGGCCTTCCTGTACAACTTCGCCAAATTCGCCGAATGGCCGGCACAGTCATTTTCCGCCGCGGACGCGCACTTGGAACTGTGCATCGCCGGTGAGAACCCCTTCCGTGGCGCGCTTGCCACCACCACCGCCGGCAAGCATGTCCACGCCCGGCCACTTAAAATCACCCCAGTGTCCGGGATCAAAAATCTCGACACCTGCCATGTCCTGTTCGTCGGCAAAATGACCAAGAGGCACATGGCCCGGTTGATCCTGGCAACCCGGAAACGTCCCATCCTGACTGTAAGCGAAAGCGCCGCATTTGCCCGCGCCGGCGGCATCATCCACCTCAAGACCGTCAACAAAAAGGTTCGCTTCGTGATCAACCTCGATGCCGCGAAGCGTGCCGGGGTCAAGTTCAGCTCCAAGCTGTTGCGCCTCGCCGAGATCGTGCAAACGCCCCAGGGCAAAACCGCGATGATCTCGATGCGACAGTTCGTTTTGCTGGCAAATCACCCTACATTCTCCGGCACCGCCACGAACGAAATCAGCCATTAAGCAGCCATTGATCACGGCCATGGAAAAGGCCCCCACCGCGGGGCCTTTGCTTTGCCCACGCCTTGTCTGGGCGGGGCATGGGCGCTATGGTTGTTGGGAGCCCTAAAACTTTAAAATCGGGGCCATTATAGGGCCCTTGGGAGGTCAACATGCCGCTGGATCAAACCGATTCCCGTTCATCAAAAGTGCGTGAGAAGCTGGACCATCCCGTCGTCGACGGTGACGCCCACACCCAGGAATACCATCCTATCCTGATCGACTATCTGAAAGCCGAAGCCGGCACCGATATGGTCGACCGTTACCACGCGGCCCGGTTCGGCAAACGAAGCTGGCAGAAAATGAGCGTGGAAGAGCGCTATGACGTCCAAGCGCGCCGCCCGCCGTTCTGGAACATGCCATCCAAGAACACCCTGGATCTCGCCACCGCCATGCTGCCCAACCTGTTCCGGGCGCGCCTGGACGAGATGGGGATCGACTCCGCCGTGATCTATTCATCGCAATTCGTCTTCTCCAACAACCCGGACGAGGAAATCCGCCGCGCCGGTTGCCGGGCCGTCAACCGCATGAACCGGGACATGTTCAAGGAATATTCCGACCGTATAACCCCGGCGGCGGTGATCCCGACCTGGACCCCGGACGAGGCCATCGAGGAGTTGGAATTCTGCATCAAGGAATTGGGCTTCAAGGCGATCCAGTTGACCAATCTCAACTTCCGCCCGATTCCCGCCATCGAACGCGCGGCGCCCGAGGTTGCCGGTATCGCGCCATGGATCGATCCGCTGGCGCTAGATTCGGCTCATGACTACGACCCGGTGTGGGCCAAGTGCGTCGAGCTCAAGGTCGCGCCCACCGCCCATGTGGGCGGACAGGGCTGGGGCGCCCGGCGTTCGGTCTCGAACTATGTCTACAACCACATCGGCTCTTTCGCTGCCGCCAATGACGCCTTCTGCAAGGCCCTGTTCCTGGGCGGCGTGACCCGGCGTTTCCCCGAGCTTAATTTCGGTTTCCTCGAGGGCGGCGTCGCCTGGGGGGTGTCGCTTTACAATGATTTGTTCGAGCATTGGGAAAAGCGCAACATCAAGGCGCTGCACGAGAACCTCAACCCGGCCACCGTCGACCGCAAATTGCTCGGCCAATTGGTGGCGGAATATGGCGGCGATGCCTACGCGCCCTATCTCGACAAGTTCAAGACCCATGACGACAAGATGATGGGGGCGCGGCCCGGCTTTAACCCCGAGGATTACGAATTCCTCGATGACTGGGCGGCCTGCGAGATCGAGAACATCGAGGACATCTACGATCTGTTCGTGCCCAACTTCTTCTTCGGCTGCGAGGCCGACGACCGCATGATCTCCACCGCCTTCGATGACCGCATGAACCACTTAGGAGCCAAGCTCGGCGCCATTTTCTCGTCCGACGTGTCCCACTGGGACGTGCCCGACATGACCGAGACCCTGGCCCAGGCCCACGGGCTGGTGGAGAAAGGCCTGATCACCGAAGACGACTTCAAGGCCTTCACCTTCGCCAACATTGTCCGCCTCCATGGCGAGGTCAACCCGGACTTCTTCAAGGGCACGGTGGTCGAGGCCGACGCCGCCAAGGTGCTGGCGGAAGGAAAAAGCTAGCAACCCCAGAAGCCAAATTCACGTCAGCTCTCCATCCGTGACCGCCTGCGGGGCGGCAAATCCATGAATTTGCCTACTTTCCGGGCTTGATATTTCCTGGCGCGACCAAATTTCCTTCATATTTAACAAAACCTTAACCACGTTTCGTTACCTCTAATCTGAGAACTTATGGATTGCCCAAGGGGTTTTTGGGCGGCCCATGTAATTGCGTCACCCTCTCAAGGGCGAAGAGACATGACTGGGCCACGCGGCTGGAAAATCAAAACAAACGGATGGGTCTTCATTGCCCTGCTGATGATCGTGGGCGGAGTGCTGATCGCCAGTGCGCTCACCATCAAGCGCGACGTCTCGCTGATCAATTCGGTGTGGACGGAATTCGAGGAAAGCCGCTCCATCAAGACCCGCACCGCCACCGCGCTCCGGGCCGAGATGGGCTATGGCGGCATGATCCACCATTTCAAGAACTATGTGCTGCGCCGGGAGAACTGGCGCATAGAGATCGTCGAACGCAAGATCGAAAGCGCCCGAGCCACCCTGGCGCAATATGGGCGCCTTACCACCAACGATGCCGAACGCCAGGCCCTGGCGGACATCGACCGGGTGCTCAAAGCCTATTTCAGCGCCATGGAAACCGCGGAAGTGCTGGCCGCGAAACAGGCATCGCCGGAAGTTATCGACCAAGCCGTCACCATCGATGACACTCCGGCGATCAAGGGTCTCAACACCCTGGACCTGCAGATCGCCGCCGGGCAGCACACCGTTTCATCCCAGACCAGCAAATCCGCCGCCCTATCGGCGCTGCGCCATGCCCTCGGCTATGACGGCATGATCCACCATTTCAAGAACATCGTGCTGCGCCGGGAGAAGGATCATGTGGGCCATACCCGAGCCAAGATCGATGCCGCGCTCTGGGCGCTAGCGAATTATGAATCCTTCGGCTTGAACCCGACCGAGGCCGCGGCCATCGATGACATCCGCGTCGTCCTGACCAATTATGGCGAGGCCCTGGCACTCACCGACAAACTGATCGGCCAAGGCAAATCCGCCGCCGAGATCGACCGCTTGGCCAAGGTCGACGACGGCCCGGCGTTCGAGGGCCTCGTCACCCTGGACCGGGAGATTTCCACCCAGGCGGAAGCCAAGGCCGGCCGGGTCACCCAACGTCTCGGGCAGTTCTCAGGCCTGATCGACGCCATCAGCCTGTTCACCATTGTCATCATGCTGGCGCTCTCGGCGGCATCGGTGTGGTTCCTGCGCTACCGGATCATCGCTCCCCTTGGCCGGCTCAGCCAGGTCACCTCGCGCCTGGCCGACGGCGATCATACGGTTACCGTCGACAAGGAACTGGAGAGCGCAGACGAAATCGGCGAGATGGCGACGGCGCTCAAGGTCTTCCTGGTCAACGACATCGCCCGCCACCGCGCCGAGGAAGAGGTCCGGGTGCTGAACCTGGAACTGGAAAATCGGGTCGAAGAACGCACGGCGGAACTGGAAAGCGAGGTCGAGGAACGCAAGCGCGCGGAGCACGACACCGCCGAGAAATCGAACCTGCTGGAAGCCACCTTCGATCACATGGACCAGGGCATCAGCGTCTACGACGCCGATCTCAAGCTCGTGGCATACAATCGCTGTTTCATGGAGATCTTCAACTTCCCGCAGGCCTTCATGGCCATGGAACCCAATTACGAGGAAATCACCCGCTTCAACGCCGAACATGGCCAGTTCGGCCCCGGCGATGTGGAGGAACAGGTGCGCCGCCGCGTCGAGACCGCGAAAAGCGGCGTGCCCCGGAATTTTGAGCGCCCCACCACCGACGGCAAGGTGCTCGCGGTGTGGCGCAACCCGTTGCCCGGCGGTGGCTTCGTCACCACCTTCACCGACATCACGGCGCTCAAATCCGCTGAAGACGCCAGCATTCAGGCCAGGGAACAGGCCGAATTCGCCAACCGCGCCAAAACCGAGTTCCTTGCCACCATGAGCCACGAGCTGCGCACGCCGCTCAACGCGGTGATCGGTTTTTCCGAAGTCATGATGAATGAAAGCTTCGGTCCCATCGGCAACGAGAAATATGTTGAATATGTCGGAGACATCCATTCATCGGGCAACCATCTCCTGGGGCTGATCAATGACATTTTAGACCTCGCCAAGGTCGAGGCCGGCAAGACCGATCTCCAGGAAGAGACCTTCGACCCGGTGGAAATCCTGCTTGGCTGCCTCAACATGGTCAAGGGCCAAGCCCGCGGCAACGGGCTCGAACTGGTGATGGATATCCCCGAACCCATAGCGCATCTCCATGCCGACGAAAGGGTGCTCAAGCAGATCCTCATCAACATGCTG
>CBDUSV010000142.1:0-7304 GCA_965369885.1 uncultured bacterium | reverse complement strand
CGTGGTTACGTCCTCCGCGATGTCGAGGAAGCCGGCGTCGCTGCTCCGGGTGGCACGGCGCCCGCCGCCGCCGCAGGCTCCGCGGTCTAGGGTCTCTCAATTCCATTAAGGCCCCAGCCAGGGCCTCAAGAAAGCCGGCACAATTGGTGTCGGCTTTCTTTTTGGCCGCGATGCCGAATGGATGGGTGATGGATGGGTGATTGGCGGGAGAGGCGCCGGTTTTGTCCCCGCCTCAACTGGCGGCGAGTTTCTCCGCGGGAACCACTTCGTAGACGCCACGCTGGCCTGGGGACGGCTTGAAACTTTCCGAGATGCCCAGCACGGTCTCGGCGCCGCCAAGACACAGCATGCCGTCTTCGCTCATTTGTTGGCAAATGCGTTGAAGCACGTCGGACTTGGTTGGTTGGTCGAAATAGATCAAAACATTGCGGCAGAACACGATATCGAAGTTTCCGAGTGAAGCCATGTTCTCCAGCAGGTTGAATTCCTTGAACTGAACCATGGCGCGAATCGACGAATCGATTTCCCAACCCTGCCCGGTCTCTTGGAAATATTTCACAAGAAACTGAATAGGAAGGCCCCTTTGGACCTCGAACTGGGAATAGATCCCGGCGCGCGCCTTGGCCAGCACCCCGGTCGAGAGGTCGGTGGCGATGATTTCGATCCGCCAACCTTCCAGCTTTGCCGCCTGTTCCCGGAGAATCATAGCCAACGAATAGGGCTCCTGCCCATTCGAGCACGCCGCCGACCAGATGCGGACGATCTTTCTGGATGCCCGGTTCTGCATCATGGTTGGCAAAAGTATATCCTTGAATTGATCGAAGGGCCTGGTGTCCCGGAAGAAGAAAGACTCATTGGTCGTCATGACCTCGGTGACTTCGACCAACAAGGATTCGTCGTCCCCCCTCTTAACGGCGGCAACAAGGTCTCCTAATGTTTTGAAGTCGCGCTTGCGCAAAACCGGGGTCAGCCGGCTTTCCAGCAAATAACCCTTGTCTTCGGTCAGAGTCAGGCCCGAACGCTGTTTGAGCACCTCGCTCAGAACATTGAATTCCTCGGGAATCATGACACCAACCTCAGGGGGAAGCTGCGGACGTAAGGCATAATTTCGGCAAGAGGCAGCACCGCTGAGCAGATTCCGGCTTCCGCCACGGCGCCGGGCATGCCCCATACGACACTGGTGAATTCATCCTGGGATATCACGGTACCGCCGGCATCCACCACCGCTTGGCCGCCTTTAAGGCCGTCCTGGCCCATGCCGGTCAGGATCACCACGAGGACGCTTTGACCGTAGGCCTGGGCGATGCTTAACAGCATGGGGTCAACCGCGGGACGGCAATAATTGACCGGTGGATCCTGGTTGAGTTTGATGACTTTTTCGCCGTTCACCACCCGGATGGTCATATGGTGATCGCCGGGCGCGACATAGATACGGCCAGCAACGACGGTTTCGCCATCAACGGCCTCGGCGCATTCCATGCCGCTGGCGCCCTTGATGTGCTCAGCCAAAATGGTGGTGAAAGTCGGTGGCATATGCTGGGTAATGAAGATCGGCAGGTCCAAATCCCCTTTCAGATTCCTCAACATTGCCAACAACGCCGGCGGCCCTCCCGTGGAACTGCCAATGGCCAGGGCCCGGATCTGTCGCGGCATGGACTTGCGCAGAGTGATGACGCGGCCGGAGGATTTGCCTGTAAACCTTGGTGATTGTTTTATTTTGTCCCGCAGATTCGAAGGCTGCTTCCGGGCAGCCCGCGGCGCCTTCAAGCGATAGGCTTCGCCCAGCGCTTTGACCTTTTCCACCAGTTCGCGCTCGAAATCGGTGCCGGAGTGAAGCTCCCGGTTCGCGCTCGGTTTGGGGATGTAGTCGGTCGCCCCCAACGACAAGGCCTTCATGCTGATCTGGGCATTGGACTGGGTCAGGGTCGAAGCCATGATCACCTTGATATTTGGATCGATATTCAGAAGCTTGGGGAGCGCCGTCAATCCGTCCATCACCGGCATTTCGATGTCGAGGACCACGACCTCAATATTGCGTTTTTCCAGGTACGCCACGGCGCGGGAGCCATTATCGGCGGAGGCGACGATCTTGATGTCAGGGTCCGCATCCAAAGTCTTTGACAACAGCCCGCGAATCACCGCGGAATCATCAACAACCATGACCTGGAAAGGGTTTTTTGAGGTTTTGTTCTCTGGGCCCTGTGACACGGCTTGATCCAACCTTTAATGGGGATTTGTAATCGGCGTCCTTGGTTGTTTCAGGACAAATTCAGAGCAAACCAACCTGGGTAAATTTCATCTGAATGATTTCGCTGTCAAAGGGCTTCATGATGTACTCGTTGGCGCCCGCCTTCATCGCTTCCTGGATATGGTTCATATCGTTTTCCGTGGTGCAGAAAACGACGACGGGTGTATCACCACCGTTGCTCTTCCTAAGTTCGCGAAGAAAATCGATGCCGTTCATCACCGGCATGTTCCAGTCGAGCAGAATGGCGTCGGGCATTTTCTGCAAGCACTGATCCAGTGCCTGTTTGCCGTCTTCCGCTTCCTCACAACCGAATTCGAGATCTTCAAGGATCTTCCGCGCCACCATGCGGATGACCTTTGAATCGTCGACAATCATGCACACTTTCATCGCATCACTCCGTCCTCAATAATGGGACCGTCCCTATGCGGCCTCGGCCTCTTCGAAGTCGAGAACCCGGTCGATGTCCAGTTCGACCATCAATTGATCGTCAAGTTGGTAGATACCGCTTGTGACGCTCCGCCAAAGCTCATCAAGGGTCGCGGGGATGCCTTCTGAAGCCGAGGCGGGAAGACTTAAGACCTCTCCGACGGTATCGATGATCAAGCTATAGAGTTCATTTCCATGCTCGACGACAACGCTCATGCCGGGATCGTCGTCGGCGCGCGGCGGCAAACCAAGCCGCTTGCGGACGTCGATGGCCGTAACAACACGCCCACGCAGGTTGAGCGAACCGGCCACCTCGGGCGGCGCCAGCGGAATAATGTTGATGTGCTGCGGGCCGAGAACATCCTGGACCAACAGAACTGGAATTCCGAACAGCTGATTTTCAATGGTCATGGTCACGAAGACATGGTGATCTTCGTTATTCATATTATCGTCATCGGTCGCTGCGGAAATCAGGGAATCTTCGGTCATGCGGCTTCTCCCGGAATGGTGAGTGATTCAACCAAGGCATTCAACAATGCCTCACGGTCGAATTTGGCTACGTAATCATCAAAGCCGGCGCTACGGCCGCGCTCGAAATCCTTGGGTGTGGCGTGGGAAGTCAGGGCCACCAAAGGCGTCTCCTTCCAGCTGCCATCCCCCTTGATGGTCTCCGCGAATTCGAAACCGCTCATGCCCGGCATTTCGATATCGCTGACGATGATGTCGAACTCCTGGCCGGAATCGCGCAGGCTCAAAGCTTCGTCGGCGCTCTCCACCGTCGTGACTTCATAGCCGGCCACCGACAATAGCGGCGTCAGCAGGTTGCGGAAGAACGGACTGTCATCCACCAGAAGCACGCGCCGGCCACCCTCACCGCCAAAGGAGGCTTGATTGGTGCCGGAACCGAACCAGTCCTTCTGGGCGATGCTGAGGTAATAGCCGGCATCGATGACGTCGGTCGCCTTGCCGTCGATCACCGCGGAACCCAGAATGCCCGGTTGCTCGCCAGTTAGTTCCACGTTCATCCGGCCCTCGACGATGTCGAGGATTTCATCGACCACAAGACCCATGGAGCGGTCCTGGTCGGTGAAGACAATGACCGGCTGACGGCCTTCGGTTTTCAACTCGACTTCCGGTGAAACCGTGACCAGCGGCATCAACTGGCCGCGGTACTGAACCATCGGGATGCCATTGGAGACTTCGATTTTGTCGCATTCGATCTCCTCGAGCCGGGCCACCAGGGACAATGGCACCCCCTTGGGGCTGGCTGTTTCGGCATGAAAGATCAGAATGGCAATCTTTTCATCGCCATGGGCAACGGAGCTTACGACATCTTCAATGTCGTCTTCGGCGATGGCGGACTGCCCGGAAGCGGCGGCGATCCCATTGGGATCAAGGATCATGACGACGCAGCCGTCGCCAAGGATGGTGTTTCCGGCATAGAGCCCGATATTCCTGAGTATCGGCGCCACCGGCTTCACCACGATTTCCTCGGTGTCGTAGACCTTGTCGACCACGATGCCCAAGCTATAGGAGCCGACATTGGTGACAACGATGTAGGTTTCCTCGCCATCGTTGCCCAATTGATCCTCGGCATCAGCAACTGCCGAACCCTTAGCATCGTCAATCTTGAGCAATTTGCGCAATGAGACCAACGGCAACAAGTGGTCGCGCAGGCGAAGCACCGGGGCTCCGTTTAGGGATTCGATGGTGTGTTCCGAATTTGCCGATGCGCGCACCAATTCGACGACGCTGATCTGGGGAATGGCGAAACGCTCGCCCGCCGACTGGACAATCAGCGCCGAAACGATGGCCAAGGTCAGAGGGATCTTGATGATAAAGGTCGAGCCTTTGCCCTCAACCGACTTGAGCTCGATACTGCCGCCGATCTTCTCGATATTGCTGCAGACCACATCCATGCCGACACCACGGCCGGATACGTTGGTCACTTGCTCGGCGGTCGAAAAACCGGCCTTGAAAATAAACTGCTGAACCCGGACATCCGACATGCTTTCGATCTCGGCCTCGGTGGCGAGGCCGTTGGCGATTATCTTGGCCTTCACTTTGTCGATCGCGATGCCATGGCCATCATCGGCGATTTCGATGATGATGTGGCCGCCCTCATGATAGGCATTGAGGGTAATGGTCCCGCTCTCGGGCTTGCCGGCGGCCACGCGGTCGGCCGGGATTTCGATGCCGTGATCGCCAGAGTTGCGGACCATGTGGGTCAGCGGATCCTTGATCAATTCCAGGACCTGGCGGTCCAACTCGGTATCGGCGCCAAGCATCTTGAGCTCGATCTTCTTGTCGAGATCAAGCGACAAGTCGCGCACGATGCGGGGCAGCTTGTTCCAGGCATTGCCGATCGGCTGCATGCGCGTCTTCATCACGCCTTCCTGCAACTCGGAGGTGGCGTGAGAGAGACGCTGGAACGGCTCGTTGAATTCGCTGTCGGTTTGGCCCCGCACCATCTGAAGCAGCTGGTTGCGGGTCAGCACCAACTCGCTGACCAGATTCATCAGGTTCTCGAGCAAGTCGATATTGACTCGGATGTTCTGGTTGGCGATGGAAGGCCCAGCGGCGGCCTTTTCCGGGGTTTGCGCTGCTGATTTATCCGAGGCATCTGCCTTCGCTACATTCGCGGATTGTGGTTTCTTCATGCCCAGCACATCGACGCGCGTGCCTTCGACGATGGTGAGAACCTCGATCATGAGGCTCTGGGGAACATTGAGTTCCTCGAGGGTGACGCGAAGATGTCCGGCAACCGCATCGAAGTGTTCATCCTTGAGCCCCTTCTCCACCAGGTCGCCATGAGCGGTGGCCAAATCGGCGCCCAAATAATTGTTGGGACCGCCGAGCGCCATGGTCAGAAAGTCTTCCTGCATGTGAAGCAGGTGATCGGTATCAACTCCCTCGAAGAACGGCGCCAAATTCTTATCGGCAAGCACCTTCTCGTAGAATATATCGACAGCGGCGACGATAGCCGCCTCGCCGCCGAGCTGCTCGAACAGGCTTTTGTCACTGGCGGGGCTATGTTCTTGCTGATCGCTATCGGGGTCGGCCCTTAGGACCGGCACATCACCATCGAGCAGGCCGTTCAAATTTTTGATGAGTTCGCCGTCGTCACCTTCGGGCTCAGCTTCGGTGGCTTCCAAACCGCCGAGAATGTCCTTGATGGCATCGATGCATGCCAGGATCAGGGAAATCGCCTCGGGGGTGACCTCAAGCTCGCCGTCCCGGATCTTGCCGAGGACGTTTTCGCCGGCATGGGCAACGGCTTCAAGACGTGGCAGACCAAGAAAACCGCAGGTTCCCTTGATGGTGTGCACCAATCTGAAAATGCTGGAAAGCAACCCCTCGTCATTGGGGTTCTGTTCGAACTGGACCAGCTGAACATCCAGTTCCGAAATGCTTTCATTGCTCTCGGTCAAAAATTCTTGCAGTAAATCGTCCATTGGTTATTCCCCGCCTTGGGCGCATGGATCAAACAAATGGAAAGGTTAATGGATTGGGGGGCAGGGATTCCGCATCCAGATCCCGCCTATCCGACCTTTCCGGATGGTGCAGAGTGTGAAAGATATAGGTTAAAAAGCTGTAAATGTTGCGAGCTAGTCTGACTTTAAACGGTTAATTCTTGTTCAACCGCCTATTGCACCACACAGCTAAAGCTCACCCGGCCGGGGACGGTGGCGATAGCGACCTTGGTATCATCGGAAGCGGCAAGCAGGCCGGTGTAATAGGCCTGGGCCGTGCGCGGCGTCAGATCCTCGATGGCGGCGCTGCCATCAAGGGCGGATTTGAGATCATCGTCCAATGCCGCCTTTTCCCCGACGCCGGCAACCCGAATTTCCCCGGATTCGATCTCAACGGCGATGGTGCCACTGCCGGCAAGGGTCTCGGCGGCAACCAGGATCAGGTTGAGCACCAATTTGCTCTCCAGCCCCCCAAGTGCGCCGGTCGCCTCCTCGGGCCAATCGAGGGTGATCTTCTTGCCGGTGAATAGATCGGTGGCACAGCCACGGGTCTCTTGCAGGGAGATCGGCTCCCCGGAAGACCCACGGGCGGAGCCGATGGCGGCACGGAAGTACTGCAGCTTGTTCGCCGCCTCACGGGCGCTCATTCGCATCAGCCCCAGGGCGTCCTCCTGCATGTCGCCGCCAAGCTCATCCACCAGCTCGATGCCATTGTTGATGGCGCCGACGGGATTGACCAGATCGTGGCAGATAAGCGAGCACAACAGCTCGATCAATCTTGGGTGCACCTTGACATCCATATTGTCGCGTCTCCCGCGGCCCCCAATTGCATATCACCCTGGGAATTGGCGCCGCAACCGGGTATTCACAATAGCGCCCGGTTCATAGCATGAATTCTCTGGCTGAAAAGTTAACAAGATTAAACAGATGGCTGAAACTCCGGCAACCCTGGCCCCAGGCCACTTCGTCCGTCACCCCGACCATCCGGAATGGGGGCTGGGTCAAATCCAGTCGGCGATCGGCGACCGCATCACGGTCAATTTCGAACATGCCGGCAAGCTTCTGATCAATGCCGGGATCGTTACACTGGTTTCGGCCAGCGAAGACGATAGGGACGGCTGACCGCCCACCGCCTGCCCCTCTGCCTGGACCCCCGC
>CBDUSV010000141.1:0-7337 GCA_965369885.1 uncultured bacterium | reverse complement strand
GGAACGTTTTCCCGTTGTCCGTAATAGCCGGCCTTGGACTTCTCGATGCCCACCGCCGGGTCGAGGATTTCGAGCACATTGCGGTCGGGATCGTGGAAATAGCAATGCCGGCCCCCGAAGGCGGCCTCGGGGCCGCGGTCCTCCTCGACGACGATATGGACGCCGTTGTCCTTCAAATATTGCACCGCCCGGTCATATTCATCGGGCTCGACATAGAAGGCATGGTGGATGCTGGCCTCGTCGCCGGGGTTGGGGTTGACCGGGGTCTTGGAGATGGTGAGGACGAAATAGTCGCTGCCCGAGGCACAGAACACCATGTGCGAGCTTTCCCGCAGATAGGTGAAGCCCAAAAGCTTGCAATAGAACGCCTTGGCGCGCTGAAGGTCGGTCACCGGGATGGTGAAATGGACCATGCCCTTGGTCTCAATCATGGCTCCCTCCCCTCCGCTTGGGTTGCGGTGGTCGTGGTGGTCGTGGTGGTTGAGGTTGGACCTTGGTTGGATCGTGATTTTACCCCATCCGAGACCGAAACGGGACCATTCAAAACCGTCTTCATTTCCCGGCAATCCAATATATGTTAAAGCCTCCGGCCATGGCCGCCGAGACGGCAAGGATGGATGGGTGCCCGAGTGGTTGAAGGGACCGGTCTTGAAAACCGGCAGGGGTTAACGCTCCTCGTGGGTTCGAATCCCACCCCATCCGCCAACCTACGCCTCCGGCTTCGGGTGGCAGGCCACCCTTAGGCCCAGAACACGAAGGCGCTTAGGCGTAGGAGTGTCCGCCGACCCGTCCTCCGCAGCAGCGGCTCCAGCCTGCACGAAGGCTGGTTGGCGTTGGTGGACGGCAACCGGCTCGACGGCAAGGCCGCCACCCCCCTATTCCGCCTTGGGGCGGCTTTTATTTCTTCTTTTTCTTCTTTTTCCTTTTCTTGCGGCACCATTTGGCCGACTTGGTGTATTTGGAGCACTTGGTCATCGCCCCCTTGGCCGGCGGGCCTACCAGCTTGGCCGCGGCTTCAACGATATCGCGGGGATAGTTGTACGCCCTGCGCATGAATGCCTTGATCGCCTTGGCATCGACATAGGTGATCTCAAGCTTGGTGCGCTTGGCGTCGGCCAGGAAGGCCGGATCCTTAATCGCCTTGCCGAAGGCCACCTGCAGGGCTTTGACACGGTCGGCGGGAACCCCCGGCGGCGCGATATAGGGGCGCCCCGGTTCCTGCTGGATGAGGATCAACTCCACCACCTTGCGGGTTTTCTCGTCGGAAATATTCTGCAGGATCATCGGCACGTCGGGCAGCTTGGGGTGTTTGTAAAGCCCGATCTGGGCGAGGAAGTTGAGTTTGTTGTTGATGATCCAGTCGGGATTCGACGCCAACAGGGTCGAATAGCCCAGCCCGCAGATGCCGTCGACCTCGCCGCGCTCCAGCGCCAGGCGCGAGCCCGAGGTGGAATAGCCCTGGATGACCTTGAATTTGGTGCCCACGGCCCAGTTGAAGATGCGCGGCAACTTCGCACTATTGCCGGTGGCGCCGGTGGCCGAAACCGTCAGCATCTTCTTTTTGGCATCGGCCAGGGTCTTGATCGGGCTGGTGTGCCAGGTGACGCAGACCGCCTGAAGCTTGCCCAACGAGCCCAGCCAATTGAGCTTGAAGGGGTCGAACTTGGCCCCCCGGTTGCCGATCAAGGGTTCCAGGATCATGGTGTTGAAGGTCGCGGCGAAAACCGAACCATCGCGCACCGCCTTATTGTACACAAAGTTGGTCACCCTGAGGCCGCCGGCGCCGGGCATGTTCTTGGCGATGATCTTGGGCTTGCCCGGGATATATTTGGCGTAGTGGCGGGCGAAGGTCCTGGAATAGGTGTCATAACCGCCGCCGACGCCGGACCCGATCAGCATGGTCACGCGCTTGCCCTTGTAAAAGTCGCTGACCGCGTCGGCATTGGCGGTGCCCGGCGCGGCAAGGGCGAGTGCGCCCACACCAAAAGCCATCATCAAACGGGTTAAGTTCATATCCGCCTCCCTATCATTTGTTGCGCCCCTATCGGCATTCTTATGGTAATCGCCCCCAGGCTAAGCGAAAACCAACCACCCGTCCAAGCGATTCCATCCACATTCCGCTGGCTTGGGTGCCGGATTTGCCCCATGATATCGTCAAAAGTGCCCAATAAATCACAGTTCCGGGCCGGCCGGGTCTGGAGATGAAAAACCCGGCCAAAATTTAGGGAGAAATCACATGACGGGAAAATTCATTCCGGCGGCCATCGCCGCCATCATCATCGCCGCCAGCTTCGCTGCACCCGCCAAAGCCGATGCCATCGCCGATTTTTACAAGGGCAAGAAAATCACCCTGATCATCAGTTCCGCGGTCGGCGGCGGCTACAACCGCTATGCCCGCACCGTGGCGCGGCACCTGGGCAAGCACATCCCGGGCAACCCCAAGATCATCCCCAAGAACATGCCGGGCGCCGGCGGCATCAAGGCCTCCAATTACCTCTATAACGTGGCGCCCCAGGACGGCAGCACCATCGGCTCGATCCAGAATACGGTGCTGTTCGAGCCGCTGTGGAGCAACAAGCTCGCCCGCTTCGACGTCTACAAATTCAATTGGATCGGCAGCGCCAATTCCGAGGTCTCGATGATCGTGGTGTGGCACACCGCCCCGGTCAAGACCATCCAGGATCTGCTCAAGACCGAGATCGTTGTCGGGGCCACCGGCGCGGCCTCGACCCCGGCCTTCTTCGGGCGGCTGCAGAACGCCCTGCTCGGCACCAAGATGAAGATCATCAATGGCTATAAGAGCATGACCGGCGCCTTCTTCGCCATGGAGAAGGGCGAAGTTCAGGGCTTCCCCTCGGCGTTCTATTCCAGCCTCAAGTCGCGCTGGGGCCAAATGCTTGACAAGAAGCAGATCCGCATCCTGGTTCAGGTGGCGCTGAAGAAGCATCCGGAGTTGCCCAACGTGCCGCTGGCCCATGAGATTGCCCCTAGCAAGGAGAACAAGGCGCTGTTCAGGCTGGCCTCGGCGCCGCTCGCCATCGGGCGGCCCTCGGTAGCGCCGCCGGGTGTCCCTAAGGCCCGGGTCAAGGCGCTGCGCGCCGCCTTCGCCGCCACCATGAAGGGCGCGGGCTATCTCAAGGATGCCAAGAAGCAGCGGCTCGAGACCGGCAATTGGGTCTCCGGCGCGCGCATCGATGAGATCATCAAGAGTTCTTACAATGCGCCACGCCCGGTGGTGAAGCGGCTCACCGCCATCCAAATGGAGCTCCAGAAGCTCAAGCGTGAGCGCAAGGCGCGCCGGAAGAAGAAAAAGAAGTAACGGCGCACACAGCCACACCAACCAAAGGCCGGCTCAGACGCCGGCCTTTGTCTTGGCGTGGAGGGAAGGCCCTCTCCTTCCTACCCCGTCAGATAACGAAAAGTTGAACGGTGGCTTCGGCGAAACTGTGTAGGATTGCCCTCCCCTACATGGTCAAAAAGGCGAGCAACAGCCAAGGCCAGATCAAATCCATCCCAGCAGGAGAGCAGAATGACGAAAACCCAAGAGCTTTACGACCGCATGATCACGGCGCTGGGCGTCGATGGTCTGGCGATCCCGACGGCCTGTGTCAAAATCTACAAGGACGGCGATGACATCCCCGCCGCGGTCCAGGACTGCGAGCCCCATGGCCTGACCCTGACCAGCTGTCAGGCCGCCCGCCAGGCCGGCTTTGGCGATTCGGTGCTGCTCACCGCCCAATCGATCGGCTGCGTCGCCGCCGCCATCTCCTTCGGGCTGGTCGACAAGAACCAGGACACGCCGCTCGGCGATTCGCTGGTCTACACCGACATCATGAAGGGCCAGGCCAAGGACAAGGACGGGTTCACGCCACCCTCGCCCAAGGATTTCTCCGACGGCACCGTCTATGCCTGCACGGCGGCGGGCCGGCCCGATTTCGCCCTGTTCGGCGATGACGACTCAGGCCGCTTCGACAGTCCCGAAACCGCGCGCCAGGCGATGGACGACATGATCGCCATTCAGCCCGCCACCACCCAGGGCGTGTTTCTCTATGCCGCCGATTTCGACGATGCGGATGTCGAGCCCGACGTGGTGGTGATGTCGCTCCGCCCGGTGGAGCTCACCCGCATCATCCAGGCCTATCAGTTCCACACCGGCAAGCGGGTGACCGCGAGCATGGGCGGGCTGCGGGTGGTCAATTCCGATCTCATCATCCGGCCCTATCTCACCAATGAGATGAACATTTCGACTTATTGTCTGGGCGCCCGGCTGATCGCCGAGTTCGAAGGCGACCGGCTTGGCATCGGCATGCCGGCTTCCGTGCTTGAAGACATCGTAACCGGGCTGGAAGATTCCAAGGGCGGCTTCCCCTTCCCGGCCTATCCCGGGGCGGCGTCGGCATCCGTGGCGGCGGAGTAGCCGTCCCATGCACTCAATGGCCAAGACCCGTATCTACCAGATGGCGAAGGCGACCGGCACCGAGCTCAGCCAGGCCCACATGGACGTGTTGGAATATGCCTGGGGCTATTACCGCCAACGCCGGGTCGGGCCGCTGTTCAACAACATCCGGCGCCATACCGGGGTATCGCGCGGCGATCTCGAAGCCATGTTCCCCAACGGCATCAGTTCGGTTTACACCTGGGTCGGCATCCCGATCCAGAGCACCAAAAGCGGCTGCAAGCCGATGGCGTTGTTGGAGGTGGAAAACCCCCGCGAGGTCTATTTCGACCACAACGCCACCACGCCGCTGCGCCGGGAAGTCATCGACGCCCTGGTCGGCTTCTTCCAGAACCAGCGCTCCTACGGCAATCCCAGCAGCGCCTATATGGTCGGAACCGAGGCCTATGACGTCACCGATCAGGCGCGGCGCCGCATTGCCGCGTGCCTCAAGGTCGAGCCCTGCGAGATCTATTTCACCGGCTCCGGGTCGGAAGCCAACAATCTCGCCATCAAGGGTATCGCCGCCAAGCATCCGGGCGGGCACATCATCACCACCAATGTGGAGCACCCCTCGGTGCTGGAGACCCTGCGTTATCTCGATGGCCGGGGTTATGACGTCAGCTTCCTTGGCGTCGGCAAGGACGGCACCCTGGACGCCGGCGACGTCGCCAAGGCAATGCGCGGCGACACCATCCTGGTCTCGATCATGGCCGCCAACAACGAGATCGGCACGATCTATCCGTTCGCCGACATCGGCGCCATATGCCAGGAACGGGGCATCCCCTTCATGGTCGACGCCATCCAGGCCTTCGGCAAGATCCCCATCGCACCCAAAAGCCAGGGCATCGATATGCTGACGCTGTCTGGCCACAAGATCTACGCCCCCAAGGGGGTGGCGGCGATCTATGTGGACAAGAAACTCATCCTCGATCCGTTGGTACATGGCGGCTCCCAGGAGATGGGGCTCCGGGCCGGGACCGAGAACGTCGCCGGCATCATGGCGTTGGGTCTCGCCGCCGAGCTCGCCAGCCGGGAGATGGTGAATTCCACCGCCTATTCCCTCGAGCTGCGTGGCCATTTCCTGAAAAAGCTCAAAAGCACCGTACCCGACGCCATCGTCAACGGTACCCTGGAGCCCCGCCTGCCCCACAATCTCAGCATCGGCTTTCCCGGCATCGACAGCGGCTCCTTGCTGTTGAGCTTCAACCAGATCGGGGTCTATGTCTCGGCCGGCTCGGCATGCAGCGCCGGCAACGAGAAGCTCTCCTATGTGCTGGAAGCCATCGGCGTCGATGCCGACCGCCACGGCACCATCCGCTTTTCCTTCGGCATGGGCAATTCCCTGGCCGATATCGACTATATGTTCGAACATCTGCCGGCCATCCTGGACCAGCTGCGCGAGATCGGCGACGAATACCGCAAGGCGAGCTGATCGGAAGCTGAATCCCACCGGATTCCGCCATTGAAACCCATCCAGGGGTCGGCTAGCATCATCCACAAGCGTTTCAAAGGCCGCGAACCCATCGAAAAGGGTGGCGGCATAATTCATCTAACATGGGAGAACACTATGATTTCGTTCACGATTATCCGGCGGAGCCTTGTCGCCCTTGGCGCTTTGGCAATGATCGCCGCAAGCACCGGCACCGCCGACGCCGACGCTGTCGCTGATTTCTACAAGGGCAAGACCATCAGGGTTGTCATCGGCTACGCCGCCGGTGGTGGCTATGACCGCTATGGCCGCCAGGTTGCGCGCCACATCGGCAGGCACATCCCGGGCAATCCCAGCGTCATCGCCCAAAACATGCCGGGCGCAGGCTCCTACAAGGCCGTCAATTACTTCTACAACACGGCGCCCAAGGACGGCACCGTATTTGGCACCTTCGCGCGCGCCGCGCCGATTCTGGCCTTCGCGGGCAAATCCAAGCAGGCCCGTTTCGATCCCTTGAAGCTGACCTGGATCGGCTCGTCTTCGAGCTACAAGGGCGAGTCTTATCTGATGGTGGTGCGCAAGGACAGTGGAATCAAGTCGATTGCCGACATGCAAAAGGCCAAGAAGCCGCTCAATTTCGCCGCCACCGCGTTCGGTTCAGACGGCACCGACGTGCCGATCGTGCTTCGCAGCATATTGGGCATCAATGTCCAGCCATTGCGCGGCTATCCCGGCGGCAACACGCTTTACCTCGCGGTCGATCGCAATGAGGCGCAAGCCCGCATGGTGGGCTATGCCTCGATGAAGACGGCGCATCCCCAGTGGCTCGAGAAGGATAGCCCGATCCGGGTCGTGCTCCAGTTCGCGACCAAGGAGCGGCTGCCGGAATTTCCGAATGCGCCCACCGCGCAGGAGGTGGTGCACAACCAAGCCGACCAGGACCTGCTCAATCTCCTGGAGACGCCGTTCTACATGGCCCGTCCCTTTGCCGGACCTCCGGGCATCCCGGCCGACCGCACCAAGGCGTTGCGGGCGGGCTTCATGGCGGCCCACGAAGATCCCAAATATAAGTATGAGGCCAAGAAGCTGCGCCTGCTCACCAGCCCGGTCGATGGCGTCGCGGTCCATAAGCTGGTCGAACGGCTCT
The DNA here is from genome assembly GCA_965369885.1 of uncultured bacterium. Taxonomy (GTDB): domain Bacteria; phylum Pseudomonadota; class Alphaproteobacteria; order SMXQ01; family SMXQ01; genus JAZFWG01. The sequence continues at coordinate 323 of CBDUSV010000141.1, read as the reverse complement.
CGAAGATGCCGCGCGAGCTCTATACGCGCTACACCAAAATCCTCTCGAACTCGAAATCCCCGGTGCGCGTGGTCAAATGGAAGATCGTCACCGGCACCATCACCAAGGTGAAAAAGAAGGGCAAGCTTGAGTTCAAGATCGGTGGCAAGGGCAAGTCCCTAAAGACCCGCACGCGCGGCCGCTACACCAAGTTCAAGCTCAACGGCAAGAAGACCTCGCGCAAGAAGGTTGCCGTCGGCATGGTCTGCAAGATCTGGTACGAGGGCAATAAGTCCTACGCCGGCCGGATGGAATGCACCAAGTAGCTTAGGGCTACCATCACC
>CBDUSV010000140.1:0-7355 GCA_965369885.1 uncultured bacterium | reverse complement strand
GTCCATTGCCGTGGTCCCGTTTTCGAAGCTGCTATCTCATAGCTCCATAATCTTAATAAATATATAAAGATATTTTTATATTCAATGGGCGTGACTACAAAATTTCTCGGAGTCATGCCCAAAACAGATGAGATATTTTTGCAACAGTACGGCCTTGAGACCATATGAGATGGTTAACGATACCTAGTTTTTTGCCACCTTCTATGATACTTAAAAAGGGCAGGCCGGGCTGCCTTTGAACTGTTTCAGGACTCAGGGGGAGTGTCGGGTTGCAGTTTTGCGCGACAAACAGGTGTTAGGCTTAATGAAAATTTAGCGTCAATGCACCAAACTCAGGGTCCTTCGGGAGGAGGTTCGTACCCCATGTCGGGTATCGGTTTACTTCCAAACACATCGCGAAAACCCATGGTCAGCGCACAAGCGGCTTGTTCGTTAAGGTCAAAAAATAGGCGTCAACTCAATTATTCGGTTAGGTCGTACCATGCTCTCAACACCCTCTACCCGATCCAAAATTGCCCGTAGGCCCCTTCGCTTGGTGGCCATGTTCGCCGCCGTGGCGATCCTGATTGGCGGCTGCGCGACCGCCCCCAAGAATGATCCGGAGGCCCTGGCGGAATTCAAGCTGGCCAACGATCCGATCGAGCCGTTCAACCGGGCCATGTTTGACGTCAACCTGACCCTTGACCGCTATATCCTGAAGCCGGCGGCGCAGGCTTATGTCTGGGCCATCCCCGAATTCGGCCGCAATGGCATTCATAACCTCCTGGCCAATCTGCGTTCCCCCATCGTCTTCATCAATGATGTTCTCCAAGGCGAACCGGACCGCGCCGGAGACACCCTGGCTCGCATGGTCGCCAATACCCTTTTCGGCCTGGGAGGGTTGATCGACGTTGCCACCGAGATCGGCATCCCTGCCCATAGTGAGGATTTCGGTCAGACCTTCGCGGTCTGGGGTATCAATAGCGGTCCCTACCTGGTGCTGCCGATCCTCGGCCCGTCCAATCCGCGTGATTTTGCCGGCCTCGCCATCGAATGGGTGGCCGATCCGGTCAACCTCGTGCTGTCGAACGAAAAGGGGCTTGACGCCGAATGGGCCGTCACCGTGCGCTCCTTGGTCAGTGGTGTCGATATGCGTTCGCGCAATCTGGATACCCTGGATCAGATCGAACGGACATCGCTGGACTTCTACGCGGCGATCCGCAGCCTGTATCGCCAACGCCGCCTTGACGAGATCAAAAACGGCAAGCCCACCTCCGTCGTGCCGGCGCCAGGTATTTCCACCAGCCCGGATTCGGGGCCCCGGGGGGGTACCGCCGAACTGGTTGAGTAGCCATGCTATCCCGTAGAAAATTGTTCATCGGCATCGGACTGGCGGTTTTCGCCTGCGCCTTGGCCACGCCAATTCGTAGTGGTTTTGCCGCCACGACCGCCGGTCAGTTCGTCGACGACCTGGGCAACAAGGCGATTAAGCTTCTCAGCCTCAGGACCATCAGCGAAGGCGAACGCGTCAAGCGCATGCGCAAGCTTCTCGAGGATGGTTTCGACGGTCCGGCAATCAGCAAATTCGTCCTCGGGGTTTACTGGCGGCGCGCAACCGCCAAGCAGCGCACCGAGTTCCTGGACCTTTATCAGACCATCGTCGCCCACACCTATGCCGGCCTGTTCAAGAAATTCAGCGGCCACACCTTCAAGGTCGAGCGCGAACGGCACGACAGCTCGTCCTCAACCATCATTGTCTATGGCCACATCACCCAGCCCAACGGCAAGCCGGTCGGGGTGGAGTTTCGCGTCCACCGGAATTCGTCCAAATTCCAGGCCACCGACATCAAGGTCGCCGGCGTCAGCATGCCCTTGACCCACCGCAAGGATTATTCCTCGGTGATCCGCCGCCAACGCGGCAGCATCGCCGGTCTTCTCAAGGTCATGCGCAAGAAGGTGGCGCATCTGGAGGAAACCGCGCCCTCCAGATAGGGGCGGCTTCATTTCGCCATCACGGTCCGACCCTGCACCCAACTCCGCTATCGCGGGGCTTTTTTTGCCCTGTTGTTTGGCCCGATCGAGACTCGGCGGGCCATGAAATAGTGCTCAATCCGGCGCGCGGAGGGTATAAATAGCCCATCGTCAGCCAGGAGAAATCCGACCGTGACAGCGTCCCCCGAAACCGGCGGTGTTCGCCGTGTGATGAGCCACGACAATTTCCGCATCTTCATCATCGGGGATGGAATCTCGTTGGTCGGCAACTGGGTGCAACGGCTCGCCATCGGCTGGCTGACCTGGGAGTTGACCCACTCACCGGCCTGGCTCGGCATCATCGCCTTCGCCGATCTTTTCCCCTCGCTCATTTTCAGCCCGCTTGGCGGCGCCCTGGCCGATCGTTTCGACCGGCTTCGCGTCGCCATCGCCAGCCAGGCCGCGGCCATGCTTCAAGCCATTGCGCTGGTTGTATTCACCGGTCTGGGCATGATCGACATCTGGGGCTTGGTGGCCCTGACCATGTTGCGGGGCTCCATCGCCGCCATCAACCAGCCGGTACGCCTGGCCCTGGTGCCGAGCCTGGTGCCCCGCGAGGATCTGCCGGCGGCGATCGCGCTGAATTCGGTCCTGTTCAACACCGCCCGGTTCATCGGCCCCGCCCTCGCCGGGGTGGTGATCTTCTATGCGAGCGTGGTCTCCGCATTCGCCGTCAATGCCGTGTCGTTTCTTGCCCTGCTTTATGCCCTGATGCGGATCAAGATTCCCCGGGCCCCCGGCGAAGCCCAGGAACGTCCCAACATCTTTGTCCAGGCATGGGCGGGCTACCACTATGTGGCGGGCCATCCGGGGATCGGTCCGATCCTGTTTCTGCTCATGCTGGCGGCGATGTTCGCCCGTCCGGTCAGCGAGCTGTTGCCCGGTTTCGCCGCCGGCATTTTCGGCCAAGGCGCCGGCGCACTGGCGTGGATGACTTCGGCCATGGGGGTCGGCGCCATGGCGGGAGGGGTGTGGTTTTTGCGCTACGGCACCCACCTCAGGCTCACGGGGCTGGCAGCCCACGCCCTGGCGCTCATGGGTGTCGCCCTGGTGGTCTTCACATCGTTGTCCGAGTTCTGGCTGACCCTGCCTTTCCTGGCGCTGGTCAGTTTTGCGACAACGATCAACAACATCTCGATCCAATCCCTGATACAGAATACGGTCGATGGTGCCATGCGAGGCCGGGTGATGAGCGTCTATGGCATGATATTCCGCGGCGGCCCCGCCATCGGCGCCCTGGTCATGGGCGGCCTGTCGGAAAACTTCGGGCTTCGTATACCCATCGCCGCGGGCGGGGTGGTGTGCCTCACCGCCTGGTTGTGGGCCGCCAGGCGTCAGCACGCCTTGGCCCAGGCCCTGAAACAGCCCGGGGAATAGCCCAAAGGCTGCGTTGCTCCGTGAAAAGGCGTCAGCCGCCGCCGCGGAGCTCCAAGGCCAACGCCATGGTCCTGCGTCTGCGCACGGCCCAGCCCCAGATCAACAGGCACGCCACGGCGCCGCCGGCCACGGCGTTTTGCAGACCGGCCCATTCCGCCACCAATCCCATGAACACGGCGCCCAAGGCCGGTGTCCCCCGGTAGACAATGGTGAAGAACGACATCACCCGGCCGCGCATGGCGCCATCAACGGCGGTTTGGATCAGGGTCTGGGTGCTTGTCGAAGTCAAGTTCATGGTGACGCCGACGAGGACGAGAAAAGGCAAAGCGAGCCAGAAATTGTCGCTCATGGTGAAGGCCAGCAACGATGCCCCCATCATTAGGGTGCCGAGAACGGCAATGGTGGTGAGGCCCGCCACGGCGCTGCGCTGAGCCAGCCAGAAGGCCGCGGCCGTGGCGCCGACGCCGAGGGAGGCGGCAAGCAATGACAGCCCCACCGGGCCACGGTGGAACACCGCGTCGGCGAAACCGGGCAACAACTCCGCCACCGGGCGCGAGGCGACCGAGCTCACCACCAGCAACAGCAGCAGCGGGCCGATCCCGGGGTGGGCCGCGGTATAGCGCCAGCCTTCGCGGATGTCCGCGGCCATGCCGCGCCGGGCGCTCCGATCGCGCTCGGGCGGTTTTGTATCGATAAACAACAAGGCAATGATGAAAGCGGCATAGGCCAAGGCATTGATGACGAAGACCCAGCCGGTGCCGGCCTGGATGACGACGCCGGCGATGGCGGGACCGACGAACCGGGCGGTGTTGTACAGCACGGAATCGATCGCAATCGCTGATCCCAGCACATGGCGCGGCACGAACAACGGAATCACGGTGTGGCGCGCCATGGTCATGAAGGGCTGATTGATGCCCAGCACGAATCCGAGGGCGAACAGAATCTCGATGGTCATGAGGTCCGAAAATGTCAGCACGGCGAGCACCACGGCCTGGATCATGATGGTCACCTGGGTCCACAGATTCGGCTTCAAGGGGTTGATGCGGTCCATCATGGCGCCGGCGAAGGGGCTCAACACCATGGTCGGAAACAAATCGGCGAAGGCGATAAGGCCAAGCCATGTGGGGGAGTGGGTCAGTTGCCAGGCCAACCAGCCGATCGCGAGGCGCTGCATCCACAGCGTCACCAATGACGGCGTCATGCCCCACATGAACAGGGCGAAATTGCGGTGGCGAAAGGTGCTCGCGATGACGGCGAGACCCGAGCGGCTGATCATCTCATATGGAACTTTGCAAAGCCGTGTGGAGCGGCGGCCAAGGACCGGGTTTCAACAGCCTAATCGAGAAGCCGGACCGGTTCAACCGAACCCACGGCGTCAAGGGTGCGGTTTCCGGGCGGGGCTGGAAAATGTTTAGTGGAGAACGAATTCGTCGTGGTCGATGTGGACCTCTCCGGCGGTGATCCCCTCGGCCCCCATGATCCGCACCGAATGCAGCGGACCTTCGATATAGTCCCGCCAATATTCCAGGAACTTGGTAAGGCGTGGGTAATTCGGCGCGAGATCGAACACCTGCCAGATGAACGTCTGCAGCAACCGGGGATGATCCGGCAGATGATAGGTGATCTCGGCGGTGGTCAGCCGGTATCCCCTTAACTGGTCCTCCAATGTCGACATGGCCAAAACACCCTGAAGTCCACAAATAATCCTTCACTGCGTCGCCGTGATGACTTGAGCACTTTACCGTGGTACAGAAAAATAGTTAACAAATTCAGCCTGTTGGCACTCAAAGGTGGGGAGTGCTAACAGTCGGGCCGCGGCCTCATGGGCCCTTGGATGGCGCGTCGGGCCCGGAACCCGCCGCCGCCACCACTTTCGCGCCCCGGCGCAGCAGATAGAGATTGCTGCCGATAATGATGGTGGCGCCGGAAATCGACCAAAATGTCGGAATCTCGGCGAATACCAGGATGCCTAAAATGACCGCGAAGACCACCCGCAGATAGTCGAACGGCACCACGAATGTGGCATCGCCCTTGGAGATGCCATGGGTCACCGAGGTCTGTCCGGCGATGCCCAATATCCCCACCAGGGTCAAGAGGCCAACATCGTGCCAGCTCGGCTGTTGCCATACCAAGGCGGCGGGGATGGCGCTGAAGATGGTCGTCCACATGGCGTAGTAGAACATGATGACCATGGTCTTCTCGCTGCGCGCGAGCTTCTTGATGGTGATCACCACCCCGGTTCCGAGCAGCGCGCCCAAGGCCGCGATCAGGGCCACCGGCTCGAAGCCCTCGGTAAAGGGACGGGTGATCAACAGGATGCCGGAAAACCCGACCACCGTGATGGTGGCGCGGCGCCAACCAACCACTTCTCCAAGGAACAAATAGGCCAGCACGATGGTGAACAACGGCCGCGAGAACTGGATCGCCATGGCGTCGGCCAGCACCATGTGGGTGAGCGCGTAGAAAAAGCAGAAATTGCCCAGGGCGCCGATCCCGCCACGGAACAGATGGAGCCCGGTGCGTTCGGTGCGGATCGCCTGCAATCCGTGGCGCATCAAGATCGGCGCCACCACCAGAAATCCGAACAGCGCCCGGACAAACAGGATCTGGAAGCTGTCGAGCCGGTGGCCAAGCTCCTTGACCAGGGTCGACATGACGACCAGCAACAGCGCGCCCAGCGACATCAGCACCGCGCCCTGGACATTGCCATCAAGGCGCGACCACAGCGCCTTGGCAAAATTTCCGGGGGGGATTTCTGGCCCTGGGGTCAAAGACAGTTCAAGGGTTAGAGGTCGACGCCATATTTTGCCATGGCCCGCTTCCATTTGGTCTTGAAACGATCATCGAAGATGATGTCGGTGTCGGCCGGGACCACGACCCAATCCCGCCTCTTGAGCTCGCGTTCAAGCTGGCCGCCGCTCCAGCCGGCATATCCCATGGCGAGGAAGCTGCGACGCGATCCCTTGTCGCCGGCGATGGCGGCAAGGGCTTTGATATTGCGTGTTATCGCCACGTCCCGGGTCACCAGAACGGTTTCGTTTCGTACAAAATCGGCGCTATGGAGGATGATGCCGAGTTTGGGCTCGACCGGGCCGCCATAGTGGACCCGGACCTTGCCCTTGGCGCCCTTGTGCTCAATGCCGAATCCGCGAAGCAGCTTGTCCAGTTCCACCTTGCCGAGAACCCGGTTGACCACAAGCCCCATGGCGCCATCGCGGTGGTGGTTGACCATGAACACCACAGTCTCGCGGAACCGGGGGTCCAACATCTCCGCCGTCGCCACCAGCATCATCCCGGTGAGGACTTTGTCCCCCGGCGCCCCATCGGCGCCACGGCGCGCGGTGGCCTGGGTGGCGGCGAGCACAATCGCCAGTCCAAGCACCGCCAAGATGTGGTAACCACGCCTTTTCATCAATCAATCAACCGTATGCCTGTATGCTTCATCATCGCTCAGAATAGCTCTTAAAGATGGACTTTGCTAATTTCCTCTCCACCCTACCAATCCTCAAATTTGAACCATGATGTTTGAACCATGACATTTGAATCATGACTGGGGATATCGGACTTTTCCTCTCAGCCTTCATATCGGCGACCTTGCTGCCCTTGTCGTCGGAGGCGGTGTTGGCGGTACTGACCGCCGGCGGCGGCCGTGATCTGGTGTATCTGGTGGCGCTGGCAACCGCCGGCAATACGCTTGGCGCATGGGTCAATTGGGCCTTGGGGCGCTATTGCCTGTCGTGGCGCGCCCGGCGCTGGTTCCCCATCAAGCCTGAGCGGCTGGACAAGGCGACCACCTGGTTCGGGCGCTATGGGGTGTGGTCCTTGTTGCTGGCCTGGCTTCCGGTGGTGGGCGATCCCCTGACCTTCGCCGCCGGCGTGCTTCGGGTGAATGTGTGGAAGTTTCTGGTCCTGGTCGCCGCCGGCAAGGGCGCGCGCTATGTCGCGGTGGTGATCGCCGTCAAGGGCGC
>CBDUSV010000139.1:0-7381 GCA_965369885.1 uncultured bacterium | reverse complement strand
CATGTGGGCGGTGATGATGGTGGGCATGATGGTGCCCAGCGCCGCGCCGATGATCCTGTTATACGTCCTGGTCGCCCGCCGCAGCCGGGACCGGGGCCATCCCTTCCCACCCACCGGCGCCTTCCTCGGCGGCTATGTGGTGGTGTGGAGCGCGTTTAGCCTGATCGCCAGCGCCGGGCAAATGGGCTTGGAGCGCCTCGCCCTGCTGTCGCCGATGATGGCGAGCGCCAGCCCCTATTTCGCCGCCGCGCTCCTGGTCGCCGCCGGGGCCTATCAATTGACGCCGCTCAAGGAAGTCTGCCTCAAAAATTGCGGCGCCCCGGCGGTGTTCATTTCGCGCCATTGGCGGCCGGGGGTCGGCGGCGCGGTGCGCATGGGCCTGGAACACGGGGCGTTCTGCGTCGGCTGCTGCTGGGTCCTGATGGGGCTTTTGTTCGTCGCAGGGGTGATGAATTTGTTGTGGGCCGCCGCCATCGCCGCCTTCGTGTTGATCGAGAAACTCTCCCCCATGGGCGGGTATTTCAGGATATTCAGCGCCGTCAGCCTGATCGCGGCGGGGCTATTTGCCGTGATCCAAGCCGGTTAAATGCTAGACTGAACCCCAATGGGCGTGAAAAACAGCGGAGTGATGCCATGACCCAAACCAACGATAAAATCGACGATCTGGCTTCGATCGAGGCCCCCCTCACCTATCTGGTCAACACCGACGTCATGCCGGTGACCTACGCCACCCCAGCCGGCGCCGACCGCATCGAGAACGAGGGCAATTACACCGACCACACTTGCACCATCCATGACGCCCGGCCCATCGCCGATGGCTTTACCCTCGACCGGGAGGGCTTCGCCCTGGTGCCCCACCCGACCAAGGTCGAGGATTTTTACGACGAGGACGAGACCGAGAAGGTCTATGTCCCCGAGCTTGAAGAGCTGGTCAAGGCCCATTCCGGGGCGTCCCGGGTGGTGGTGTTCGATCTCACACGGCGATCGGATTCGGAAGACATCCGCGATGCCAGGATGGTGCGCGGCCCGGCGGGCCGGGTGCACAACGACTATACCGACATCTCGGCGCCCAAGCGGGTGCGCGAGCTGATGCCCGCCGATGAGGCGGAAGACCTTCTTACCAGGCGCTATGCCATCATCAATGTGTGGCGCCCGGTGCTGGGGCCGGTGGAATCCTCGCCGTTGGCGCTGTGCGATGCGCGCTCGATCGCCGCCGATGAGCTGGTCACCACCGAGCGCCGCGCCAAGGACCGCGTCGGCCAGGTCCAGCACGCGCTCTACAACCCGGACCACCGCTGGTTCTACTTCCCCCTGCAGACCCGCGACGAGGCCATGCTGATCAAATGCTTCGATTCCGAGCTGGACGGCCCGGCGCGCTTCACCGTCCATTCCGCCTTCGACGACCCGACGACCCCCCCTGGCGCCGCCCCGCGCGAGAGCATCGAGGCCCGCACCTTTGCGTTCTTCTAGGCGCGTTTTTCTTTGGCGATAAAAGGACAAAAGATGAAAACCATCGACGCCGACGCCCACGTCATAGAGACGCCCTACACCTTTGAATTCATGGATGAATCCGAACAGGGCTACGTGCCCCTGGTGGTCGGCCAGACCTCGGGCCCGACCAAGCTGAGCAACGAAGGCAATGTCAGGACGCAATATTGGATCGTCGACAACCACGCCTACGCCAAGGACCTCAACATGGATTCCCGCGCGACGGCGGACTCCCGCGAGATGCGCGACGTCGATGCGCGGCTTGCCCATATGGATGAACTGGAAATCGATGTCCAGGTGCTGTACCCGACCCTGTTCCTGCGGCCCTGCACCGACAATCCCGCCACCGAATTGGCGCTATGCAAAAGCTACAACCGCTGGCTCGCCGAGATCTGGCGGAAGGGCCAGGGCCGGCTGCGCTGGGTGGCGATGCCGCCGCTATTGTCGATGGACAGGATGCGCGATGAACTGACATTGGCCAAGGACAACGGGGCGTGCGGCATCTTCATGCGGGCGCTGGAGTGCGAGAAGACCATCAACGATCCCTATTTCTTCCCGCTCTATGAACTCGCCTCCGAGCTTGACCTGGCGGTTTGCTACCATGCCGGCAATGGAAGTTTTCAGAACCACGGCTTCTTCTTTCCCCAGTCGTTTTCCTTCAACAAGCTGACCATGGTCGGCGCCTTCCATGGGCTGATCTATGACGGGGTTCCGGCCAGGTTCCCCGGCGTGCGCTGGGCCTTCATCGAATGCAGTTCGCAATGGATCCCCTACGCGGTCCACGATCTGCAATTGCGCTGCAAGCAGAAGGGCCGCCCGCTGGCCAAACGCCCGCTCGCCGACAACAACATCTGGGTCGCCTGCCAGGTCGATGACGATCTCGAATATGTCCTCACCTATGCCGGCGAGGACAATCTGGTGGTCGGCACCGATTACGGCCACACCGACACCTCGGCCGAGATCGAGGCCATGCGCCTGATCAAGGACAAGGTGCCGGCGGGGGTGGTGGAAAAAATTCTCGGCCCCAACGCCCAAGCCCTTTACGGCCTGGATTGAGTTGCCCCGCCTGGCGCTTCGCAGTGGTTTGATCCTGGCCGGCGCCACGGCGGCAGGGATCGCCGCCTATGTCGTGCTCATTGGCATGGAGCCCCCCCTGCCGGTGGCGTGGACGGTGAATTTCGCCACCTTGGTTACCGCCGGATGTCTTGTGCTGGTCGCCGTGATGGTGTTCTGGCCGCAGTTCGCACAGGCCCCGCGGCTGGGTGGGTTCATCGGCATCATCGTGATCTTCATCCTGTGCGCCATGGCCTTGTCGGCGAAGTGGGGCGTGGGGGTTTCCAGCGATGTCACCGTCGGCGGTTTGCTGCCGACATCCGATGGCTATGGCTATCTGAAAGGCGCCGACAGCGTGCGCCACTCAGGCACCCTTGATGCCTGGGCATCACGCAGGCCCTTGGCGTCATTGCAACTGGCGGGACTTCTGGGCCTTGGCGGCGACGGTCTGGCCCTGGCCATCGCCGTCCTCGTCGGCCTCAACGCCGCCGCCATGGTGGGTTTCGCCACCGCCATGGGCCGCAGTTTCGGCGCCCCTGGCGCCGTCCTCGCCGCCGGCATCCTGTTCGCGTTCTATTGGCCTTCCATCGCCACCACCATGTCGGAAAACATGGGCTTCGCCCTGGGCTGCGCCGCCTTTACCGTCCTATGGCAAGCTGGCCGGGGCAAGCACCCGGCCCTGTTCGCCGCCGGGCTCGCCCTATTGACCCTTGGCCTGCTGGCCCGCGCCGGCGCCTTCTTCGTCCTGCCGGCGCTGGTTCTGTGGGCGGGCTGGTGGTTCCGTGGCGAAACCCGGTTCTCCTGGCGCTGGGCCGGAGCCTGCGCCCTTGGGGTGATCGCCGGGCTTGGCGTTTCCATGGTGGCCACCAAGCTCTACGCCGACCCCAACCAGATCCCGTTCGCGAATTTGTCCTATACGTTTTATGGCCTCGCCACCAACGCGGACAACTGGACCGTCATTTTCGCCGACCACCCTGAACTTCGCGAACTCTCCGGTCCCGAGCGCGCCCGGGAGGCCTATCGCCTCGCCTTTGCCGCCATCGCCGACGACCCCTTGCGCGTGGTGCAGGGCGTACTCGGCGAATATAACTGGTTCCTGTTCAATGCCGGCTGGCACAGATTCATCGACAATCACGGCTTGCGCGCCGTGATCATGGCGCTGACGGTGATCGGTATCTATGGCGCCGTCAGAGACCGTCGCGGCGCCGAGGGCTCGCTGTTGATCGCTGTGACCGCGGGCGTGCTGGCGTCGGTGCCATTCCTCGGCGACGGCGGGGCGCGCATCTACGCGGCGACGACGCCGATGACCGCCGCCCTTGCGGTCCATGGCCTCAAGGTCGCACAGCAATGGCTGGGCCGTCCGATCCAGGCCGCGCCCGAAGGCGGGCGGGGATTGATCACGGCGGCGCTGGTGCTTGGCGCCGTCATCCTGGCGCCGGTGTTCCTGGTTGCGCGCGACACCGCCGCCGCCGGCAACCTGCAAGACGCCATCGATAGGGCGCGCGTGACCTGCAAAGCCCCGGATCGGATCATCACCGGGCGCTTACCATCCGCCAACGCCATCTGGCTGGTGCCGAAGGGCACGATGTCGGCGCCAGCCGGGGTCCACGTGGTGAATGTCGAGGATCTCACCGCCAGCAATATCGGCGGCAATCCGTTGATTGCAAAACTCGCGGCGGGACCGCTTCCGGCGCAATTGTGGACGGCGATCGATGGCAAGTCTAGGCGCCAACTGTGGCTAGTGACCAACAGGCTATCGCTTGCGCCGCTAAGGGGCCCCTTTGCCGCCTGCGCTAAACTGGCCGATGGCGTGCTGCGGTTGTGGTCGGTTCAGGAGCCCAATTAAGGCGCCGAGCCGGTTTTTTCGAGCACGAACAACGCCCGAAGGGCGATCCAGGACCGCATGCGGTCCCCCAACAGCCCCTCAAAGCGGCTAACCGCGCCCAGGACGCCATAGGGAAATCCCCAATGCTGAAACCCGCCACTGAGGATATAGGACATGGCCCCGAATGGCTCGATACGGCTTATGCCGAGGGCCGGCGCGTAGCGGCTGAGATCATCGGCGCGGTCAACCAGGGCGGATTTGGCAATGGTGGCATTGCCCGCCATCGGGTCCTTGCCCCGGCCATTCGTCCCGGCCCAGGGATCATCGACGAGATCGGCATCTTCGTGGTGAAAGAACCGATAGATGATCTGGCCCATGGCGCCGGTCCAGGGCTCGACGAGTATAAGACGGCCGCCATCCTTCATCACCCGGCAGATCTCGGCGACGGCGTCCCCGGGCCTGGCAAGGTGGTGGAGCACATCGACACCGACGACATTGTCGAAGCATCCATCGGCGAACGGCAAGGCATGTACGTCGGTGCGAACCGTGACCTCGGCTTCGTCGGCGATATCCATGGCGATGACATCAGGGAAATATTCGGCAAAGAACCCACCACCGGAGCCGAGTTCGAGACTTCGCCCTCCCCGCATCTCGGCGATCATGCGATCGAAGATTTGATGGCGGTAATAGGCCCTCAGCCCCGGCTTGCGCCGCCACGCTTCGCGGTGCTGACGGATCGAGCCTTCGGAGGTCATAGCGCCTTCATCTTGCGGTAGGCCGAGAACGCGACGCGCAGCAAATACCAGCCATGGCGGAACCGCGAGATATTGGTGGTGCCGTAACTGCGCGCGCCATAGCGGACCGGGACCTCGACCATCTTGAGATTGAGCTTGGCGGCGCCGAGGATGAGATCAAAATCGCCGAAAGGATCGTCATCGCCAAGGAAATCCCGGTTTTCCATGATGCAGCGGTAATTGGTCCTGCTCAGCACCTTGGTGCCACACAGCGTGTCGGTGACACGCTGGTTGAGCAGCCAGGAAAACACCTTGGCGAACCCCCGGTTGGCGAGAAAATTGAGGAACTGCATGGCGCCCTTTTCATAGGCATAGACCAGGCGGGTGCCGTTGATGAATTCCCCCTTGCCGGTGGCCAATGCGTCGTAGAATTTCGGCAATTCCTCGGGCGGCATGGTGAGGTCGGCGTCGAGGATCATCAGCACCTCGCCCCGGGCCTCGCCGAACCCCTTGCGCACGGCGTCGGCCTTGCCCTTGCCATCCTGGCGCAGCACCTTGATATCAAGGCCGGGATAGGCCTTCTGGACGCGAAGGCATTCCTCATAAGTCCCGTCGGTGCTGTGGCCCTCGACGAAAATAATCTCCAAATCGTCGCAGAACCTTGGCATGCGTTCGACCGCGCTCTCGATATTGCCCTTTTCGTTGCGGCACGGAATCACGACGCTGGCCGATGGATCACCGCGGCCGAGATGGCGGGCCGACCGGGCAATGACATAATGCCTGAGACAGAAATGGCGAATCATAGGCAGTGTGCCGACATAGCGGTTGAGGAACGTGCCCAGCCCCAACAGCCGGCGCGGCATGAGCTGACGCCAATCACGTTTGATCACATCGAAATCGGCCAAGTTTAGAAGACCGGCAACATCCTCGGCGGCGAGCCAGTTCTGGTCAATCTGCGGCATCCTGGAGCCCAACCACCCCGCCACCGCCAGCACCGGCTCCCATAGATGGGTGTAATAGGCGACGATGACCCGGGTGCCGCCATCGCATAGGCCATGGAGGTGGGAAAAGACCCGCTGGCAATCCTCGAAACACCCGACGCTGTCGGACAGGATGATGTAATCGAATGGCCCCTCAAGGCCTTCAAGATATTTTTCGTCCTCGACGTCAGCGATGCGGAATTCGATGGCGGGATGGTTGCGCCGCGCGATCTCGATCATCGCCGGACTGAGATCGATGCCGACGCCATGGGACGGCGCCAACGCCGCCAACAACGATCCGGTCCCGCAACCGAGTTCGAGCACGCGTTTCCCCGGCGGAACCAGGAATTGCATGTAGCGGCGATCGGTTTCATAGAAGTACCGGTTGCGCGTGATCCAATAATCGCGGCGCGCGGCCACTTTGTCGAAGTGATCGCGAACCGTTCGCTTGTGAGCCGAGAGCTCGGCATCAACCGGCGAGGAGTTTGACTGGTGGGTTGGGTCCACCATCATCACGCCCGAATGGCATCTTCCGGCGCCACATAACCGAAGCCGAGATCACCGGCCACCGCCCGGTGGGTGATGCGGCCGCGGTGGACGTTGAGGCCGGCAAGCAGATGGCGGTCCGCCGCCATCGCCCTTTCCGGGCCCTTCTCGGCCAATTCCAGGATGAAGGGCAGGGTCGCGTTGTTGAGGGCGAAGGCCGAGGTCCGCGCCACCGCGCCCGGCATGTTGGTGACGCAGTAATGCACCACGCCTTCTTCCACATAGGTCGGCTCGGCATGGGTGGTGGGCCGGCTGGTCTCGAAACAGCCGCCCTGATCGATCGAGACGTCGACCATCACCGAACCCGGGCGCATGCGCGCCACCATGTCGCGGCTCACCAGCTTGGGCGCCGCCGCTCCGGGCACCAGCACGGCGCCGACCACAAGATCGGCGTCGAGCACATAGCGCTCGATGATCTCGGTGTTGGACTGCACCGTGGTGATGGCGGCGCCGAAACGGTAATCGAGGATATGGAGTTGCTCCACCCCGCGGTTGAGAACGGCGACCTGGGCACCGAGGCCCACCGCCATGCGCGCCGCCTCGGTGCCGACGACACCGGCGCCGAGGATCACCACCTTGGCCGCCGCGACCCCGGGGACGCCGCCCAACAGCAACCCGGCGCCGCCTTGTTCGGTCTCCAGGCAATGGGCGCCGGCCTGGATCGCCATCCGCCCGGCGACCTCGCTCATCGGCGCTAACAAAGGCAGCCTGCCACGGGCGTCGGTCACGGTCTCATAGGCGATGGCGACGGCGCC
>CBDUSV010000138.1:0-7423 GCA_965369885.1 uncultured bacterium | reverse complement strand
GGGTTGGCCTTTGTCCGCAATCTTGAAAACCGGCGCCATTATAGTTTTTTGATGGGTGATGTGGGATGAATTCTGGATGGGTTTGGAATCATTGGCAAACTCATTGCCGTAAATAGTCAGAAAAATTATGTGAAGTTACCCCGCTCTTATAAGGCAATAAATCCATG
This sequence comes from uncultured bacterium, assembly GCA_965369885.1. GTDB lineage: Bacteria > Pseudomonadota > Alphaproteobacteria > SMXQ01 > SMXQ01 > JAZFWG01. The sequence goes on along the minus strand of CBDUSV010000138.1, from coordinate 7,256 downwards.
GATTCGTTTGTTATTTTATTTCAATATGGCTCTGTTCCATGAAATAAGGCTCGATTCTTGGGGCGATTTTACTATATATAAAAATAAGGACTTAGAAGTAACAATTTATTTTTTAAAATATATGCCATTCGCCGTTTTATTTACTTTCTGTTACCTGCCATGATGTATCATTGGGATCAAGGAGGTGTCCAGGGTTTTTAGCCGCCGTGAGGAGGTGCTCCGTGTATGCCCATTCCCTGTCTCCGCTTTCATGTTTGAAGCCGGTCAGCCTGTTTGGCGCCGCCTCGGGCATCGGCGCCCGCGACGAGGGGTGCCGGTTTGGCCCCGAGGCAATTCTCGGCTCCGGGCTTGTGCCGTGGCTCACCGGCAACGGCGTCGACGCCAGATGGTGCGAGACCCTGACGCCGGCCGATGGCGCCGAGACTAGCGTCCAGGCCGATCCGGTGGCGGTGATCGCCGGGCTCAGCCGGCAACTCAGCCGCGCCGTCGAAGGCGCCGTCGAGGGCAATAGCTGGTTCACGGTTTTCGGCGGCGACCACACCACCGCCATCGGCACCTGGAGCGGCGTCCACAATGCCTTGCACCACAAGGGGCCCCTCGGGCTGATCTGGATCGACGCCCACATGGACAGCCACACCCCGGAAACAAGTCCCTCGGGCTGGCTCCACGGCATGCCCCTGGCCTGCTTGTTAGGGTTCGGGCCCGATGCTCTCACTGATGATCTCACTGGGGCGGCGGCGGGGCCGGTGCTGCGGCCCGGCAATGTCGCCCTGGTCGGGGTGCGCAGTTACGAGCCCGACGAGGCCGAACTGCTCGCACGCCTTGGCGTCAGGGTGTTTTTCATGGACGAGGTGCTGGCCCGTGGCATCGATGGGGTGATGGAAGACGCCATCGCCATCGCCGGCCATGGCACCGCCGGCTTCGGTCTTTCCATCGATATCGACGCCGTCGATCCCGTCGATGCCCCCGGTGTCGGCACCCCGGTGTCCGGTGGGCTCAGGGCCACCGAGGCGATTGCAGCCCTCGGCCATATCCGCCGGCGGGCGGACTTCCTTGGCATGGAGATCGTGGAATTCAATCCGACCCGCGATGCCGATGATGTCACCATGCATTTGGTGCGAAATCTTTTTGCCGCCGGTCTGCCCAGGGAGTGCCTGCCATGAACCGAAAGATCGAGTTGGAAGAACGCTATTGTGCCCACAACTACGCCCCCCTGCCGGTGGTGCTGGTGCGCGGCGAGGGGGTCTATCTTTGGGACGAAAGCGACCGCCGTTATCTCGACATGATGGGGGCCTATTCCGCCGTCAGTCACGGCCATTGCCACCCCCGGCTGGTGCAAGCCCTTCACGACCAGGCGTCGAAACTGGGCGTGGTGTCCCGGGCGTATCATTCGGACAATCTTGGCGCTTTCCTCGAGCGTGCCTGCCACATGACGAACATGGACGCCGCCTTGCCCATGAACACCGGCGCCGAGGCGGTGGAGACCGCCCTCAAGGCGGCGCGCAAATGGGCCTATGAGGTCAAGGGCGTGGCCCAAGACCAGGCCGAGATCATCGTCTGCGAGGGCAATTTCCATGGCCGCACCATCGCCATCGTCGCCATGTCCTCGGAAGACCAATACCGTGACGGCTTCGGGCCCTTCCCGGGGGGCTTTAAGTCGATTCCCTTCGCCGACAGTCGGGCCCTGGAGGCGGCGATCACGCCGAACACGGCGGCCTTCCTGGTCGAGCCGATCCAGGGCGAGGGCGGCATCATCGTGCCGCCGCCGGGGTACCTCGCCACCTGCGCCGAGATCTGCAAGGCCCACGGCGTGCTGCTGATCTGCGACGAGGTCCAGACCGGGCTCGGGCGCACCGGCAAGCTGTTGGCCGCCGACCATGACCGGGTCAGGCCCGATGGGCTCATACTCGGCAAGGCGCTGGGCGGCGGCTTACTCCCGGTGTCGCTGTTCCTGGCGCGCCAAGATGTCATGGGCGTGTTCACCCCGGGGGACCATGGCAGCACCTTCGGCGGCTATCCCATCGCCGCCGCGGTCGGGCTTGTGGCTTTGGACCTACTCGAGGACGAGCACTTGGTCGAGAACTCCGAGACCCTGGGCGCATACATGCTGGAGAAGCTGCGGCGCATCGAGTCCCCCTTGATCACCGAGGTCAGGGGCCGCGGGCTGTTCATCGGCATGGAAGTCGACGTCAACCTCACCACCGCGCGGGCGCTGTGCGAGGCCCTGATGGATCACGGCATCCTCAGCAAGGACACCCACGAAACCGTCATCCGCTTTGCCCCGCCGCTGGTCATCACCAAGGATCAGATCGACTGGGCCGCCGCCCGGGTGGAAACCACCCTCGCCGAACTCGCCGGCACCGATGCCGGGCGCCGGCACGCCACCGCCCGCTAAGAATTCCAGACAGCCAAACACATTTCCGCGCGGGTTGGCCGAAACGGTTGACCGCGTAGCGCTTGTGTCCGACATTGCCCATGGGCTCAATGGCGCAAAACCATAAGCGCCGGGCCATAAGCGCAGGGAGTTCAGGACAAGGTGGGGCACGGGTTTTCACTCGACGATAAGTACGCCACCGAATCGGGCCGCATCCTGGTCTCGGCGATGGAGGCGCTGGTGCGCTTGCCGATGATGCAGCGCCGCCGCGACTTGGCCCGGGGCATCAACACCGCGGGCTTCATATCGGGCTACCGGGGCTCGCCCTTGGCCGGTTACGACACTGCGTTGGACCAGGCCAAGACCCATCTCGATCACCACCACATCCGCTTCACGCCGGGCATCAACGAGGAACTGGCGGCGACGGCGGTGTGGGGCACCCAGCAGGTCAATCTGTTCGAAGGCGCCAAATATGACGGCGTCTTTTCCATGTGGTACGGCAAGGGGCCCGGCGTCGACCGCTGCGGCGATGTCTTCAAGCACGCCAACATGGCCGGCACCTCGCCCCATGGCGGCGTGCTGGCCATCGCCGGTGACGACCACGTCGCGCACTCCTCGACCCTGGCGCACCAGAGCGAACAGGCCCTGGCCGCGGCCATGATCCCCATCCTGCAGCCCGCCGATGTCCAGGAGATCATCGATTTCGGCCTTTACGGCTTTGCCTTGTCGCGCTACTCGGGCTGTTGGACGGCGATGAAGCTGACGGCGGACACCGCCGAGTGCTCCGCCACCGTGATGGTCGGCCCGGCGCGGGCGCCGATTGAAATCCCCGGCGGCTTCAAGCCGCCCAAGGGCGGGCTCGCCATCCGCTGGCCCGAACATCTTCTCGGCGCAGAAGACCGGCTTTTGAACCACAAGCTCGCCGCCGCCAAGGCCTTCGTCCGCGCCAACGGCCTCGACCGCCAGATCCTCGGCGGCACCGTCATGAAGATCGGCATTGTCTGCGCCGGCAAGACCACCATCGATGTCGGCAAGGCCCTGGCGCTTCTCGGCATCGATGAAGGGGTTGCGCTCCGGATCGGCCTCGGCGTCTACAAGATGGCGATGACCTGGCCGGTCGAGGGCGAGGGGCTGCGGGCCTTCGCCTGCGGTCTCGACGAGGTCATCGTGGTCGAGGAGAAGCGCGGCTTCCTCGAGAGCCAGATCAAGGAGTGCCTCTATAACATTCCCGCCACGATCAGGCCCAGGGTGGTCGGCAAACAGGACGAGACCGGCAGGCCCCTGGTCGCCGCCACCGGTGAACTGACGCCAAGCGGCATTGCCCGGACCTTGGCCCGGCGGCTTGCGCGCTTCGAGGTTCCGGGGTCGATTGCCGCCCGCGCCCGTGACCTGGAGGCCAGGGACAAACGCGAGGTGGTCCGGCCGGAGACGGTGCGCACGGCGCATTTTTGTTCCGGATGCCCCCACAACATCTCGACCCGGGTGCCGGACGGCTCCATCGCGCTTGCCGGCATCGGCTGCCACACCATGGCGACGCGCATGGACGACCGCCCCACCGTCACCATCTGCCAGATGGGCGGCGAGGGCATGAGCTGGGTCGGCCAGGCGCCGTTCACATCCAGGGACCATGTGTTTCAGAATCTCGGCGATGGCACCTATTCCCATTCGGGCCTGATGGCGATCCGCGCCGCCGCCGCCGCCGGCGTCAACATGACCTACAAGATCCTGTTCAACGGCGCCGTCGCCATGACCGGCGGCCAAGCGGTCGAAGGCGATCTCAGCGTCGGCGCCGTCACCGAACAGCTCCATGGCGCCGGCGTGAAGCGTATCGCGGTGGTGTATGACGATGCCTCCAGCCATGGCGCCTACAGTGGCTTGGCCAAGGGCGTGACTGTCCACCACCGCGGCCAAATGGACGCCCTCCAGCGGGAATTGCGCGATTGGCCCGGGGTCTCGGTGCTGATCTATGACCAGCTTTGCGCCGCCGAGGCGCGCCGCCGCCGCAAGCGCGGCACCCTGGAGGACCCGGCCAAACATGTCTTCATCAATCAGGCGCTGTGCGAAGGCTGCGGCGATTGCGCGACGGCGTCCAACTGTCTCTCGGTGGTGCCGGTGGAAACCGAGTTCGGCCGCAAGCGCCGCATCGACCAATCAACCTGCAACAAGGACTTCTCCTGCCTCGAAGGGTTCTGCCCGGCCCTGGTGACGGTCCATGGCGCCCGGGTGAGGAAACCCGCCCTCCCCGGCGATCCCGCCAAGATCGAAGCGGATATTCCAGACCCCGGACTGGACGCGCTGACGGCTCCTTATGCCATGGTCATCGCCGGCATCGGCGGCACCGGCGTCGTCACCGCGGCCCATGTCATCGCCATGGCGGCGCACATGGAGGGCAAGGGCTGCGCCATCCTGGACGAGACCGGCCTGGCCCAGAAGGGTGGGCCGGTGGCATCCCATGTCACCGTCGCCCCGCAGCCTGGGGACATTCATGGCGCCCACATTTCCGCCCATATTTCCCAGGGCGCGGCCGATGCGGTGATCGGCTGCGACATGGTGGTGGCGGCGAGCCCCAGGGTGATGGACACCGTAAGCCATGGTCACACCAGGGCGCTGATCAACAGCCACGCCGTTGCCACCGCCGCTTACAATTTCGATCCCGATCCCGATGCCGATCTTGGGACGGACAGCATCATGGCGGCGCTGAGCCAGGCCCTGGGCGATGACCGATTGGACAGCGTTGATGGCGGCGGGTTCAACCTGGCGCTGTTCGGCGACAGCATGACGCTCAACATCTTCATGCTTGGCGCGGCCTACCAAAAAGGCCTGATCCCGGTCGGACGCCAGGCGCTGGTGGATGCCATCGAGCTTAACGGCGTCGCCGTCGAGGCCAATCTCAGCGCCTTTGCCTGGGGCCGCCGGGCCGCGTTCGATCCCGCCCGGGTCAGGGGTATCGTCCGCTCGCTGGGCGTCGGGCCGATAAGTTTGGACGAGAGTTTGGACGACATGGTGACGCGGCGCTCAGATGAGCTTCAGCGCTATCAGGGCCGCGCCTATGGCAAACGCTACCGCGGTGTGATGGTCCGGGTGAAGGAAGCCGAGGGGAAGCGCGTCGGCGGAGATCATGAGCTGGCCCGCGCCGTGGCCCACAATCTTTACCGCCTGATGGCTTATAAGGACGAATATGAAACCGCCCGGCTTTATAGCGATGGCGGATTCGACAAAGACCTGGCGCGGCAATTCGACGGTGACTTCAGGCTCGAATACCACCTGGCGCCGCCTGTCCCCGCCTTAGCCAAAGCCAAGCGCGATGGCGAGACCGGCCCAGACCGGACCCGGATCCGGACCCGGACTTTCGGGCCCTGGGTGCGGCATCTGTTCCGGCTGTTGGCCAAATTCAGGTTCTTGCGCGGCACCTGGTTCGATCCCTTCGGTTGGACCCGGGAGCGGCGCGCCGAGCGCCAGGCAATCCGCGCCTATGAGGACATGGTCCATGGTCTGGCGGCGGAGTTGTCGGCGGCGAATCTTGGGATCGCGGTTGAGATCGCACGCCTGCCCGAAAGCGTCCGTGGCTTTGGCCATATCAAGACCAAAAGCGCCGTCTCCGCCCGGGCCCGCCAGGCCGTGCTGTTGGCCGCCTTCAAGGATGCGGCCGCACCCCACAGCAATATTCGCGCCGCAGAATAAGACACAGCGATTTCCCACGGTCAGGCCTTTCCCCCTGGGCAAGGGGGTGTGGGCCGGGACTGTTTGGGCGATAATTTGTGCATTTGTCCTACTTGAACACGGTGGTATTCACTTGATCATGGCTCAGTTGCAACTTATTGTTATTAACCAATTTTTAAAACCTTGGAAAACATAGTTAACTTGGAGTTAATTTGGTGGAAAGACCAAATCGGAGGGAACGAAGCCATCACCAAATCAGGGGGGCAGCCCGCGGATGACCAGCGGGGTGTAAGGCGGCCATTAAAAGGCGAACACGCCGGCCGACTTAAGCGCGGATTTATTGCCGTCTGGGGCCTTGCCGCGACCCGACATGTCCTGATGTTTCTCGTGGCTGGCGCCGTCCTTGGCGTGGCGCTTGGCCATTTCTTAGTGGAGCGGGAATGGATCAGCCTGACGCTCGGGCTGTTGCTTGGTGGCGCGCTCATTGCCACCATGTGGATGATGGTGACCCAGCGCAACCGGACCGAACGGATTGTCGACCAGCGCACCGCCGAGCTTGGCGAGATCAATGCCAGCCTGGAACACCAGATCGCCGAACGCAAATGGGCCGAACGCCAACTGGCGAGCAAAACAGCGGTTCTCGAGACCACCTTCGAGAACATGTCCCAGGGCTTTTGCGTCTATGACCGGAATTACAAGCTGGTCGCCTTCAACCGGAAATATGTCGAAGGCGTCGGCCTGCCCGAAGGCGTGGCGCGGTTGGGCACGCCCTGGGAAGACATTGTCCGCGCCATCATCGTGCATAACGATTATGGCCCTGGCAGTGTGGATGACATTGTCGAGGAACGTCTGAGCCACGCACCTTTCACCCAGCCGGTTCAATATGAACGGGTCCGCCCCGACGGAACCGTCTACTCGGTTTACCGCTGCCCGATGCCGGATGGCGGGTTCGTCACGACCTATACCGACATCACGCCGCTTAAACGCGCCGAGGAAAGCCTGCGCCAGGCCCGCGATCAACTGGAAAAGCGGGTCGAGACCCGGACCGCCGAACTTGACCACGTTGTCCAGACGCTGAGGGGAGAGATCGCCGAGCGCGAAGCGGCCGAAGCGTTGTTGGCCGAAAGCGAGGCCGCCGTTAGCGCCATCATGGAAAATGTCGTCGATGGCATCGTCACCATCGATGAGAAGGGGAAAATCGAATCCTTCAATCCCGCCGCGC
>CBDUSV010000137.1:0-7438 GCA_965369885.1 uncultured bacterium | reverse complement strand
GGGCACGGCCACGAATTTTTAGGCGGCGGTCATGAAACCCCCGGGGCGCGGCATTGCGGCCCACAGATACGGAGTGAGACATGCTTGGAATCGCCGCTTCCCACGCGCCGGCGCTGTTCTGCCCGCCGGAATGGTGGCCCACGGTCTATGACGGCATCCCCGATTACATGCAGGATTCGCAACCCCACACCGCCAAGCTCGAGACCCCGGACGTGGTCAAGGAGCATGTGGCGCGGATCGAGACCGCCTTTAAGGTCATGGGTGATCAAATCGCCGCGTATGCGCCCGACGCCATCATCTATATCGGCGACGACCAGGGCGACATGTTCAATGATGTCAATCTGCCCACATTCGCCGTCTTCACCGCCCCGGAGCTGTGGGGCCTGACCCTGCCGCGCTACATGACCGAAGAGGCGCCGAAATCCCGCCTCGATGTCCCGGTCCATACCGATCTGGCCAACCGCATCCTCAAGGGGCTGATGCATTGCGGCTTCGACCCGGCCAATCTCGCCAAGATGGAGGCCATGGGCCACCCGGAGCGCGGCATGTCCCACATGCTGATCCACCCCCACCCCCGCCTCGTGCCCAACAACGACATTCCGGTGGTGCCGATCTTCATCAATGAAGGCTACCCGCCTTTGCCGAGCGCCCAGCGCTGTTGGGATCTGGGACTGGCGCTGCGCGACATCCTTAGCGATGGCCCGGAACGGGTGGTGCTGTATGCCTCGGGCGGGCTGTCCCATGACCCGCGCGGGCCCCGGGCGGGCTGGATCGACGAGCCGTTGGACCATTGGGTGCTGGAACGCATCGAACGCAACCAGGCTGAACAGCTCACCAACCTGTTCACTTTCGATTCCGACACGCTGCGCGCCGGCACGGCGGAGATCCGCGCCTGGATCACCGTCGCCGCCGCCATGCAACGGCCCGCCAAGGTGATCGACTACTTCCCGTCCCACCACGCCAAATGCGGCATCGCCTTCGCCTACTGGCCGCTCGACGACTAGGCGCGGCCCGCCTCGGCGGTGGGAACGTAGCGGCCCGCCACCAAGATGGCGCCAGCCATCAGCACCACCGAGACCACCAGGACGTGGAACACCAGCTCGGCCTCGCCGAAATCCATGATCATGCCAAACGCCCAGGGCGCCAAGGCCCCGCCGAAGGCGGCGCCGGTAGACACGATGCCGATCGCCTTGCCGAAGGATTCCTTGGGCAGGATCGCCCGGATCAGCATGTCGCGGCAGGGCCGCACCGTGCCCTGGAACAGCCCGACCAGGGTCATCAGGCCGACCACCACCATCACCGGGAACGACATCGAGACCATCGCCATCAGGAACCCAGCCGAGATCAGCAGCGCCGCCGCCCCCACCACGCCGTGGCGGGTGATCTTGTCGGCCATGAAGCCGCCGGCCAGCACGCCCATGGCGCTGGCGATGAGATATCCGGTGAGCGCGCTGGTCGCCATCCCAATCGGCATGCCGTTTAGCTCCACCAGGGCCACCACGGTGAAGGAATGGATGCCGTTGGTGGCGAAGGCGGTGAGGATGAAGAAGACGAAGAACATCAATGTCGACGGGGAGGCCAGGATGCGGACCTGTTCCGCCAGGGGGGGCGAAACCGCCGAAGGCTCGGGGCGGGTGTCGTCGCGGACATGGCGCCACTGGCTGACCAGCCCGGCGACGATGACGAAACCGGTGATGCCCATCACCATCATCGCGGTGCGCCAGCCCCACAGCGCCGCCAGGGAGATGATCACCGCCGGCGCGATGGCGCGCCCGGAATGGGCGGCGAAGACATTGACCCCGAAGGCGCGGCCCATGAACTCAGGCGGCATCGAGGCGCTGATGATGGAGTAATGACACGGCCGGAGCGTCGCCATGCCGGTGCCGATCAGCGCCGCCAAGCCCAGCGTCCACCAATAGCCCGGCACGAAGGCGATCAGGCCAAACCCGGTGGACATCAGCACAAGGCCAAGCACCACCACCGCCTTGGCGCCGATGCGGTCGACCAGCACGCCCATGGGGAACTGCATGATGCCGTTGGCGAAGGAGCGCACGGAAAGCATCAGCCCGAGCGCCGCGTAGGTGACGCCGAACTCGTCCTTGAAGAAGGGAATCAGCGGCGGCAGGCTCAGGGCATAGAAGTTGGAAAGCCCCTGGCCGGTGCTCAGCAGCGCCAGGATGCGGATGGACTGGCCATGGCTTTGTCGGTCGCCGTGTTGATCGCTTTCGGGCGGGGTCTCGGTCATGTCATCAGGGCTGGTTGCGGTGTGGGGGTTGTATCACCCGCCGGCCCCCTTGTCGCGGTTGTGGGGTTGGGCCGCCAACTGTCAAGGTCAGGGCCAATCTGCTACCGTGATATCGAGTTGGAACACAGCGTTGGGCCATCCCGGCCAACAACAAGGGGCAAGACACCATGGATACCATCAATGCCACCGGTTACCGCTTTGGCATCCCCCATCTGGCCGCCATCCATCGGGGCTTCTTCGCGGCGGAGGATCTCGACGTCACCTTCCACAGGACCACATTCGCCCCGGATCACAACAAGGGCATGGCGGAAGGCCGTTGGGATCTGACGCTGTCCAGCGCCGACACCATGATCGCCCGCACCACCACCGATGGCACCGACTATGTGCTGTTCTTGCAGTCCGAAGAGGGCCTCGCCGCCAGCCTCATCGGCCAGGCCGGGATCACATCCATCGAGCAATTGCGCGGCAAATTGCTGGCCGGAGACCCGGGCGATTCCAATCTCGATCTGATCCGGAAAAAAATTCTGCGCAAACACGGCATCGACGACACCGACTACGACGTGGAGATCATCGGCACCTCGCCCAAGCGCCTGGAATATTTGCTTGAGGGCAAAGTGGTGGCCGCCATGCTGTCACCGCCGTCGTCGGATAAGGCCTTGGCCGCCGGGGGAGAGCTGCTGGCCAATTCCGCCGACTACGTGCCCAATTGGCCGCTTCTGTGCGGCTGGGCGTTGCGCAGTTGGGCCGAGAGCAACCGCGAGCTGGTGGTTCGCTTCGTTCGCGCCTGGGCCGCGGCCACCGATTGGGCGCTTGAGGCTTCGAACCGCGAAGACGCCATCCAATTGATGATGGACACCCAAAATCTCACCCGCGACCGGGCGGAATTTTCCTATTCCAGGATCGTGCCCAAGGGCCGGGTTAATCCCATAGCGATTCAAACCGTGATCGTCCTCTGGGCCGAGATGTTCGTCTATCCGCCGCCCCATGAGCCGCCGGAACGATTTTACGATATCAGCTATTGGTGCGAGGCCACCGGCCAACCGGCGCCGTGAGTTGACCGGCGCTTTAGCGCCCTCAGCGGCCGCCAGCCGCCGGTAGGGTTTCTCTGGCGAAGCGTTCCAGCCACAGCCTTGCGGTGCGTTGGCTGGTGGCGATTTGGCCCCTATCGAGGTCCTGGGCCACCTTGTCCCGGTTGGTCTTGGCGCGGTTGCGGTTGGCGCCCGGCGGCAATTGGTTGGCGGCGAGGTCGAACCACATATGGGCCTGGGCCGGATCGCGTTTGACGCCCTGGCCCTTGAAATACATGAAGCCGAGGCTGAAGATGGCCAGCCCCTCGCCTTTCGCCGCGCCTTCGCGGAATTCCTTGACCGCCCGGTCGAAATCGCCTTGCCGGTGGGCGGCCATGCCGTCCTTGAAGCCGGCCTGAGCCGGGGCGGGCGCAACCGAGACCACGGAGAAAAATCCGATGAACGCGAGGATGGCCATGGATATGGGGTTCATTGGGAATTTCATTGGCAAAATCCTTCCAAAGGATCTGGGCGCGCTCCGCTCCATCAAAACTGCGTGAAGCGGCCCACTAACGCCGTGCCATAGGTAAAGAAACATGTTTAAATTTGGCTTAATTCGAGATTGCCCCCCTGGGACTTGTAGGAGTGAGTACGGATGTCCGATGAACTGCCCAAGCTGATCGCCGAGCGGCTCGCCAATATCACCGACGAGGAACTGGAATTCCGCGGCTGGACCCGGGAGGGCTTCCGCCAGCGCTGGTTCGACAAGGTCGCCCGCGACAAGGATTCGCCTCAAGTCGGCGCCGAGGCCCCGGATTTTGAGCTCGAACGCCTCAGCCCAGAGGGCCAACGCACCGGCGAGAACCTTAGGCTGTCATCGCTCCGCGGCCAGCCGGTGGGGCTGATCTTCGGCTCCTTCACATGACCGCCCTTCCGCAAAGAGGCCGTGCGCCTCGAGGACATCGCGAAAGAATATGGCGACCGGATGCATTTCCTTTGCGTCTACATCAAAGAGGCCCATCCCACCGACGGCTCGCAATCGCCCTCCAACGTGGATGACGGCGTGCTTTATTTACAGCCGACCACCGCCGATGAGCGTGCCGAGGTCGCCAGCGTCTGCATGCTGCGCTACAACTTCACCTTCCCCATGGTGCTCGACAACATGACCAACGAGGTCGAGGCCAAATACATGGCCATGCCCGAGCGGCTCTATGTGCTCGACGAAGCCGGCCTTGTGACATGGAAATGCGGCCTTGGGCCCCATTATTTCGATTCGGCGGGATTCGAGGCCGCGGTCAAGGATGTGGTGGAGGGCGCCAAGGTCGGCTGACCGGGGGTGGGCCTATCTCTCCAGCAACAGGAACTTCTTGAGCGCGTTCAGGGTGCTGCTGATGGCTAACAGCTTCAATTTATTGGCAGGCTGGTTCAGGTTCAGTTTTTGGATTCCACCGATTATGTCCTGACATTCATCACACATCTGCTTTATGAACGGTATGTCTTTGCCGGCGTCCAGATCCTTCAGTCCATCGATCACTTCAGCCAGACTCTGTTTGATATTCTCCAAATAGAATTCGGAAACCGATGGCGATAAGTCCTTGGGTTTCATGAGTTCAGACGTGAGGAGATCGGCCGTTTCCATATGATTGACAACCTTAAAGACCATCGTCGTCTCCAATTTTCTCGTTCCTGAAGGAAGGGCGGCACAGGCAGGGACCAATGGTGCCGCCCCTCCGCGCACTGGGAGGTAGTAACATTGCGCGGATTCCCTTCAGGAACTCCTCGATCTTTTGGCTCGGTTCCGCTGCCGGCTTCGATAACTCCACCGGCGAAGCCAATCGTCTTTGACCGGCCTTCCATGAGGCGCAGCGAATTAACCAAGTGTATTGATAACCCGCAATGATAAATACAAATGAAATAAAAATGATAAATATATTAAGTGATTACTTCATTCATTGTATGTTAAATAGATAATTCTATTAGCGGCACCATCAATTCTCATAGTATATGGACTATTAGAATGTATAGGGCGCGCGCGTTCATCCCCTTGACCGGGCCAAATGCGGAACAATGGGATTTGTGAAGTCGGCTGGAATTACGGTGGAGGTCGCGGCCAGCCCAATAAGGCCTAGCCGGACTGACCCGGCCCACGATCTTGGTCGGGTTTCAGACCTTCCACCCCATTTGCAAGGCCGTGGCCACCACCTGGGTCCGGTTTGCCACCCCAAATTTCTGAAACAACCCCTTTAAATGATACCCGACGGTGATCTCCTTGATGCCGAGCGCATTGCTGATTTCCTTGTTGGCCTTGCCGAGGATCAGAAGCTCGAGGACCTGCCTTTGGCGTGGAGTCAGTTGGGCAAACATTTTTTCCAATCCGGTGTCTTCATGGAGACCCGCATCTGACCCGCCGGAGGCATTGCTTTCCTCATCCACCACTTTCGAGGGGATGAATCTTTCCCCAGCCAGGACCAATTCTACCGCCCTGACCATGACCCGGCCGCTTAAATTTTTTGGAATGTAGCCAACGGCGCCTTGTTTGATCGCTTCAAGGATGGTTTCGGTATCGCTTGTGGCTGACAACACCACGATCGGGATTTCCGGGTATCGCGTTCTTAGGATATCGAGGCCTTCCAGCCCCTTGGTATCCGGCATGCTTAAATCAAGGAGGACAAGTTCTATGCCGCTCGATTCCGACAGAAGTGCAAGCGCCTCCTGCAAGGTACCGGATTCTTCCACCTCCATATCAGGGCGCACATGTTCTAAAAATGCGATCAGCGCATCCCTGACCAGCTTGTGGTCATCGATCAGTAAGACTTTCACGCGACCTTCGACCTTAATGATTTCATCTTAATTTCAAGATCGTAGGTTCATTCCCGCCGTCTCACATGCTCACAAAGGGTATTTTTATTTGGATAAATTCCACTACCCATGGATATCACTAATGAGACTGATTATTATTATTAGATACTATAGATCGTATAAGCTGATTTTCAAGTCCATCTTCGAAACGCTGGAAGATTCTACGACAGACCAAGGCCGGCTGGATCGCTCTGCACCATCATAGTGATGGCCAGGGGTGGCATTCGGCCAGGTGAAAAGTGCCAAAGTGGTCTGACCGGGTCCGGGGACACCGCGGCGTGATTAAGGCCACCACACAAGAAATCAAAGCTGGCGGTTGGCATTTGGGGCCGTCTGTGGCAAAATACATTGAATTCTAATTATTGGGGCCAGGGGACTGGTTTTATGGGCCCGGCGGCTGGAAGCCGCCCAGAAAAGAGGACAACATCATGCGAGAAGTTCATACCCTCAACAGCAAATCCGCCGCGGTCAAGAAACGGCTGGACTATCCGGTCATCGACGCCGATGCCCATGTGCTTGAATGCGAATGGGCGGTTCAGGATCTGGTGCGCCAGATCGGCGGACCCGACATCGCCGCCAAGTTCGAAAAGTCCGGCTGGCGCGGCCTCACCGCCAAGCACCGCTCCATGTTCTGGGCGGCGCCGTCGGGCAAATACACCATCGACCGCGCCACCTGCATGCTGCCCAGGCTCTATGCCGAGCGCCTCGAAGACGCCGGCATCGACTTCGCCATCATCTATACCACCTACGGCATCTCGGCCAACCAGATCCGCGACGACGAGATGCGCCAGGTGATGGCGCGGTCCTTGAACACCCTTTACGCCGATATGTTCGACGACGTGAAGGACCGCATGACCCCGGCGGCGATCATCCCGACCTGGTCCCCGGCGGAAGCCATCGCCGAGCTAGATTACGCCGTCACCGAGCTTGGCCTCAAGACCTTCACGCTCTCCGGCGAGGTGCGTGACGCCATTCCCGAGGTCGCCGCCGTCGATCCCGAGCTCGGCGCGCTGACCCAGCGTGTCACCTCGATCTGCATGGAGCCGCGCAACGGTTACGACTACGATCCGTTCTGGCAACGCTGCATGGATCTCGGCGTCCTGCCGGCGGGCCATGCCGGCTCCCAGAAGACCCCGCGGCGCCAATCGCCCGACTGCTATTCCTTCAACCGGCTCGGCACCTTCAGTGTCGGCAATGAGTTCTTCGTGCGGTCCTTGTTCTTCTCGGGCGTGCTCAAGCGCTTCCCGCGGCTTAACTTCGCCTTCCTCGAAGGCGGCGTCGCCTGGGCCTCCCAGCTCTATAACGATCTGATGGAGATTCATGAGAA